>CAZNMK010000032.1:0-2185 GCA_964574045.1 uncultured Roseovarius sp.
GTGCGCAGCCCCGAGGACGTGCGCGCCCTGCTGCTGGCGGGCGCCGACAAGGTCAGCTTCAACTCGGCCGCCGTGGCCGACGCGGACGTGGTTGCCCGCGCCGCCGACCGCTTCGGCAGCCAGTGCATCGTCGTGGCCATCGACGCCAAGACCGTTTCGCCCGGCCGGTGGGAGATATTCACCCATGGCGGGCGGCGCGAAACCGGCATCGACGCGGTCGACTTCGCGCGCAGGGTCGCGGGGCTGGGCGCCGGCGAGATCCTGCTCACCTCGATGGACCGCGACGGCACGCGCGCGGGCTTCAATCTGCCGCTCACCCGCGCCATCGCCGATGCGGTGCCGGTCCCGGTGATCGCGTCGGGCGGGGTCGGCACGCTCGACCACCTGGTCGAGGGCGTGAGCGAGGGCGGCGCCTCGGCCGTTCTGGCCGCCTCGATCTTTCATTTCGGCACCTACACCATCGCCGAGGCCAAGGCCCACATGGCGGCGGCCGGCATCCCCGTGAGGCTGGGACCATGACGCTTGACGATCTCGAACGCATCATCGCCGCCCGCGCCGAGGCCCCGCCGGACGAGAGCTGGACCGCCAGGCTGCTGGCCGGCGGCCCGGAAAAGGCGGCGGAGAAGTTCGGCGAAGAGGCCATAGAGGCGGTGATCGAGGCGGTCCGCGGCGACAACGAACGCCTGACGGCCGAGGCGGCGGATGTGCTCTTTCACCTGCTGGTGATGCTGCGCGCGCGCGGGGTGACGCTGGCGCGGGTCATGGCCGAACTCGACCGCCGGCAGGGCCGTTCGGGCCTCGCCGAAAAGGCCGCGCGCGAGGACTGATCCCGGCGCGGCCCCCGCCCATTCATCTGGCCCCAAATACCTCGGGGGAGTCGCGGGTGAAATCCGCGACGGGGGCGGCGCCCCCAGCCACGCTCACAGCTTGGACGAGATCACGCCGGTGTTGAAACCGCCCATGCGCAGTTCCCCGAACAGGCGCTGGTACTCGATCTTGGGACAGCGGCTCATCACCACGTCGACGCCGCGCGCCCGCGCCATCGCCGCCGCCTCGTCGTTCACGACGCCGATCTGCATCCAGACGGTCTGCAGGTCCGGGAACGCCTCGAGCGCCTCTTCGACGATGGGGGGGACGTGTTCGGGGCGGCGGAAGATATCGACCATGTCCACCCCGCCATCGGTCTGCGCCACCTCGCGCAGGCTGGCGCGCACGGTCGCGCCGAATGCGGTCTTGCCGGCATGGCCGGGATTGACCGGAAAGACCTGAAACCCCTTCAGCCGCAGGTAGCGCGCGACGTAATAGCTCGGCCGCACCTCGTTGAGCGACACCCCCACAACGGCGATGCGCCGGGTGCGGGTCAGAATCGTGCGCAGATGCGAATCGGAATAGGTCTCGGTCATGCCGGACGTCATAACCCCGGCGGGTTCCGGAAAAAAGCGCCCGGAGGGAAATCCGGGCGCCAGTCGCGGAACGAGGGACAGTGAAGAGAGACGCCAATGTTCCGTATCGACGTCTCTGACCGAAGACATAGGTTTGGTTTCCGAGAAAAAAAGATGTGTCTCCGCTCGACTGCCGCCAATGTCACGGGAACGTGATCTCAGTCGAAGATATCCTCGATCTCGTCCCAAAGCTCGGCCAGGAACCGCCTCAGCAACGGTTTGCGCCGCTTTTTCGCGGCGCGGCCCCCGGCCGTGCGGCGCTGCGGCGGCATCTCGCGCCGATGACGCGGCAGGCGCCGTTCGGTCACCGGAACGGATCGTTTTTTCGGTTTTCGTTCCGAGGGTTGCGGCAAGGACTTGAGGTCATGCAGCGGGGCGCCGCAGGTCGCGCAGGCCAGCTCGTGCCGGTGCCGGTCGAAAACCAGAACGGCCCTGGTTCCGCAATAGCAGCAGGTTGCGATCTTGCGGCCCGCGGGCTGGCTGTGTCGCGGCATGCGCCGTTCTCCGGGTTCGCGGTCTGGATTTCACGGCTTGTATCTGGCGCGCCCGCCCGCCGGGACAAGCCCGCAATGGCAGGGACACGAAAACGCCGCCCCGGATGCCGGGGCGGCGTGTGCAACCCGATCCGGGCGCGGGGGGGCGCCGCCCGTGCGCGCGCGCCCCGCGTTCCAGCCGCCCCACCACCCCCACGCCGCGACCGCGGCCGGGCCCGCGGCGCCCCGCACGAACGGCGCGCCCCCGGG
>CAZNMK010000032.1:2195-12880 GCA_964574045.1 uncultured Roseovarius sp.
CGCGACATGACGCAGCTTTTTTACGACACGCTGCCGGAAGATGAGCGGCCCGCCCGTGGGGCCAACAGCGCCACCCGCAGCTATTTTCCCGATACGCGCAGCTGGCTGTTCTATGGCACAGCCGGAAACACCCGATCCGGGCGCGGCGGCTCTCAGCCCTTGCGCGCGCGCACCGCTTTCCAGCCGCCCCACATCACCATCGCCGCGACCGCGGCCTTGACCGCGTCGCCCAGCAGGAACGGCGCGACCCAGTGGGTCCAGATCGCATCGGCCGACGAGCCGACCCATTTGCCGCCGATGCCCGCCAGCTCGGCCACGGCCATCGGCCAGGCCACGCCGGGGATATAGAGGATCGCCGACACCGCGAGGGCGACCAGCGCGGTCGAAACCGGGCCGCGGGTCAGGCCGCGGTCGGCGGCCAGCCCGGCCAGCCACGCCATCAGCACGAAACCGGCCAGGAACCCGGCGGTCGGCCCGATCAGCGCCGGCGCCGCCATGCCGCCGGCAAAGACGGGCAAGCCCATCGCGCCCTCGGCCAGGTAGGCCAGGAGCGTCAGCGCCCCCAGCCGCGCGCCGAAACCAAGGCCCACGATCAGGATCGCCAGCGTCTGCAACGTCATCGGCACCGGGTAGAACGGCACGCTCACCTGTGCGGCGAGCGCGATCAGGAGCGATCCGCCGAGGACCAGCCCGGCCTGTTTGACAAGGGTCTCGCGGCCGATCACGGCCCCGGCAAGGGTGGTTTCGCGCATGGCTGTGGCATCCTTTCGCTATCGTTCTGTCTGGCGCTCCTTTTTCGACGCCTGCGACGCAAAGTCAAGCGATTGCGCTTGCAACGCGCGCGGGGGGGTGAGACACCGCCGCCCATGACCGACCCCGAAACCATCCCCGAAACCGGGCGCATCGCACTGGTGACGGGCGCCTCGCGCGGGCTGGGCGCGGCGCTGGCCCGGGCGCTGGCGCCCGAACACCACGTCATTGCCGTGGCCCGCACCTCAGGCGCGCTGGAAGAGCTCGACGACCGCATCCGCGCCCGTGGCGGCGCGGCGACGCTGGCGCCGATGGACATCGCCAATGCCGACGCGATGGCCCAGCTCTGCCGGTCGGTCCACGACCGCTGGGGGCGGGTCGATCTGTGGGCGCACACCGCCATCCATGCCGCCCCGCTGGGGCCGGCGGGGTATCTCGACCTCAAGGACTGGGAAAAGGCGGTCGCCGTCAATGTCACCGCCACGGGACGCCTGATCGCCTATCTGGCGCCGCTTCTGGGCGAGGCCGGTCGCGCGGTGTTCTTCGACGATCCGCGCGGGGGGCAGAAATTCTTTGGCGCCTACGGTGCCACCAAGGCCGCGCAGATCGCGCTTGCCCGCAGCTGGCAGGCCGAGACCGCCCGCACCGGGCCAGGGGTCGACATCGTCGAACCCCGCCCGATGGCCACCGCCACGCGCCGGCGCTTTTTCCCCGGCGAGGACCGCACCGCGCTGGCCAGCCCCGACGACGAGGCCGCGCGCCTGCTGGCCGCGATCTGACGGGGCCGGATTGCGGCGGGGCCGGAGCCATAGCGCCCGCTTGCCCCGCACCGGCTGCGCCGCTAGACAGGCCAATGACCAGCGCGGGGCGGAAACTTGCGCATTCTCATCACCAATGACGACGGCATCAGCGCCCCTGGTCTGCAGGTGCTCGAAGAGATCGCCATCGCGCTCGCAGGTTCGGGGGGCGAGGTCTGGACGGTGGCGCCGGCCTTCGAGCAGTCCGGCGTCGGGCACGCGATCTCCTACACCCGGCCGATGATGATCTCGCAGATGGACGAACGGCGCTGGGCCGCGCAGGGCTCGCCCGCCGACTGCGTGCTGGCGGCGGTGCACGACATCCTGCCGGCGCGCCCCGACCTGGTGCTTTCGGGCGTCAACCGGGGCAACAACGCGGCCGAGAACGCGCTTTATTCCGGCACGCTCGGCGGCGCGATGGAGGCGGCGCTGCAGGGTCTGCCGGCGGTGGCGCTGAGCCAGTTCTACGGCCCCGCGATCCGCGATCTCGACGACCCGTTCGAGGCCGCCCGCGTCCACGGGCTCGACACCCTGCGGCGGCTGCTGGACAGGGGCGTGTGGACGGATGACGACTACGGCATCTTCTACAACGTCAACTTCCCGCCCGTCGCGGCGGCAGAGGTGCGCGGCCTGCGCGCCGCGCGCCAGGGATTCCGCCGCGACATGGGCTTCGGGGTCGAGCCGGTCACCTCGCCCTCGGGGCGGCGGTTTCTTTGGGTCACCGGCGCCCCGCAGCAGCAGCCGACGGCGGAAGGGTCGGACGCCGACTGGAACCTCAAGGGCTACATATCCGTCACGCCGATGCGCGCCGACCTGACCGCGCATGACGCGCTGGGGGCGCTCAGGGCGATCGAATGAACCGCGATGCCGATACCGCCGAACGCAAGATGCAGTTCCTGTTCGCGCTGCGCTCGCGCGGGGTGACGGATGCGCGCGTGCTGGCGGCGATGGAACGGATCGACCGCGGCGCCTTCCTGCGCGGGCATTTCGCCGCCCGCGCCTACGAGGACATGCCGCTGCCCATCGCCTGCGGGCAGACCATCTCGCAGCCCTCGGTGGTGGGGCTGATGACCCAGGCTCTGCGGCCGGGCCCCCGCGACAAGGTGCTGGAGGTAGGCACCGGGGCCGGGTATCAGGCGGCGATCCTCAGCCTGCTGGCGCGGCGGGTCTATACCGTCGACCGGCACCGGCGGCTGGTCGCCGACGCGGCAGACCTCTTTCGCCGGCTCGACCTGACCAACATCACCGCGCTCACCGCCGATGGCAGTTTCGGCCTGCCCGACCAGGCCCCCTTCGACCGGATACTGGTGACCGCCGCGGCCGAGGACCCGCCCGGACCGCTCTTGGCGCAGTTGAAAATCGGCGGTATCATGGTCTTGCCGGTGGGCCAGTCGAATACCGTGCAAAGCCTCATCCGGGTGACGCGCACCGAGACGGGGTTCGACTACGACGAGTTGTTGCCGGTGCGTTTCGTGCCGCTGGTCGAGGGGCTTGGCCGCGACACCGGGTGATCCGGGCACGGCGCCGGCGACGGGCAAGGGGCAAGGGTCCGCGAACGAAACCCCGAAAACAAGGGGCGCGGGAGACGACAGGACAGACGAGGAGCCATCGAGATGCGATTTTCAACCCCCATGGCCGCGATCCTGGCCGCGACGGCGCTGTCGGGCTGCGGCGAAGGCGGGCTCGATTTCGACCTGCGCGGCGGCATCGGCAACGCGCCCAGCACCGCCGATGCCGCTCGCAACGCCACCGCAACGCGTCCGCAGCCGGATCCGCGGGGGGTGATTTCCTATCCCAGCTACCAGGTGGCCGTCGCCCGGCGCGGCGACACCGTGACGTCGCTGGCGTCGCGCATCGGCGCCGATGTCCAGCGGCTGGCGCGCTACAACGGGCTGGAGCCCGGCGACACGCTGCGCGGGTCCGGCATGTCGCCGTCGCGCTTCCAGGGCGACACGCTGCGCGACGGCGAGATAGTCGCCCTGCCCGAGCGCGTGTCCGAACCCGCGGGCGGGCCGCTGCGCCCCGGCGCCGTCGATATCGCCGCGCTCGCGGGCAGCGCCATCGACGCCGCCGACGCCGCCGGCACGTCCGATGTCGAAACCAGCACCCTGGCTCCGGCACCGCGCCAGCGCCAGCCCGAGGGCGTTTCCGGCGTCGAGCCGGTGCGCCACAGGGTCGAGCGGGGCGAAACCGCCTATTCGATCTCGCGGCTCTACAACGTCTCGGTCAAGAGCCTGGCGGACTGGAACGGCCTGGGCAGCGATTTCGCCGTGCGCGAGGGCCAGTTCCTGCTGATCCCCGTCGCCCTGCCCGGCGAACCGAGGAGCGCGCTCGATCCCGAACGCACGTCGATGCCGGGCGAAGCCAGCACCGTGCCCGAACCGCCAAGCGCGGCCACCCCCCTGCCCGAGAACGACACCGTCCCCGCCGCCGCCCCGGTCGAGACCGTCGCCGCCCCGGATCTGAGCGACACCGCCAGCCAGCCCGGCACGCGAATGAGCATGCCGGTACGCGGAAACATCGTCCGCGACTACGAAAAGGGCAAGAATGACGGCATCGACATCGCCGCCGCCCCCGGCACCTCGGTCGTGGCCGCCGCCGGCGGGACCGTCGCGGCGATCACCGAGGACACCAACGGCGTGCCGATCATCGTGATCAAGCATCCCGACAACCTGCTGACGGTCTATTCAAACATCGCCAATGTGACGGTCGCGAAGGGCGACAGCGTCGCGCGCGGCGCCAAGCTCGCGGAGATCCGCGACGACGGCACGGCGGCGGTGCATTTCGAGGTGCGAGACGGCTTCGACAGCGTCGATCCGGGACCCTATCTGAACTGATCCGGGGCGCGCGCATGCAGCCCTCAGCCGAGGCGCGCCAGCACGGCCCTGGCGGCGCGCAGGCCCGGCGGCTCGCCCCCCGCGCCCAGCCGTTCCATCGTCAGGCGCATGGCGGCGCGCTGCTCGCCGGGGTCGTCGATGAGCGCCAGCAGCCCGGCCGCGATCCGGTCGGGCCGGCAGGCCGCGCCCAGCAGTTCCGGCACGGCGCGGGTGTCGGTGACGAGGTTGACCAGCGTCAGCGTATCGACCCTGAGCATGCGTTCGAAGACAAGGCGGCTGAGGCGGCTGACATCGTAGGCGATGAGCATCGGCGTATCCGCCGCCGCCAGTTCCAGCGACACAGTGCCCGAGGCCGCGAGCGCGCGATCCGCGGCGCCGAAGGCCGCCCTCTTCTCGGCCAGGTGGCGTTCGGTGCCGCCCTCGCCCGGCGCGATCAGCACCGGCCGGCCCGGCCAGTCCGAAATGGCCGCGCGCATCTGCTCCTCGCGTGCGGCGGTGCTGGGCACGACCAGGCGCAGGTCGGGGCGGGCGGCGCACACCATTTCCAGCGCCCGCCCGAAGATCGGCGCAAGCTGCGCCACCTCGGACCGGCGCGACCCCGGCAGCACCATCAGCAGCGGCGCCTCCCCGATCCCGTGGCGGGCGCGGAACGCGGCGATTTCCGGCGCGCTTGCCTGGCGCTCGCTCACCACCGGGTGGCCGACGAAATCGCATTCCATGCCGGCGGCCTGCATGTATGGGGGCTCGAACGGCAGCAGCGCCAGTACATGGTCGATGAAGCCCGCCATCCTGGCCGCCCGCCCCGGACGCCACGCCCAGACCGAGGGGGCAACGTAATGCACTGTTCTGACTGAAATTTCCGCGCGTACAAGCCGCGCCGCCCGCAGGCAGAAATCCGGGCTGTCGACGGTGATCAGAACGTCCGGGCGGGCCTTCAGGACCGCCTCGACGGTCTGGCGCAGACGCCGGCGCAGCAGCGGATAGCGGCGGGCGACCTCGGCGACGCCGTGCACGCTGAGATCGTCCATCGGAAAGATCGACGAAAGCCCCTCATCGTGCATCAGCGGGCCGCCGACGCCGGTGAACTCAACCTGCGTCAGGTCGCGCAGCCCGGCCATCAGCGCCGCGCCCAGCCGGTCGCCAGATGCCTCGCCCGCGATGACGAAGGCGCGCATTCAAAGCGCCCGCGCGATCAGGAATACGCCGCTGTCGCGCACCGCGGCCAGGGTGGCGCCGCGTTCCACGATCATCAGCTTGCCGGCCTCGACCACCATCCCCGCCAGCCCGGCCTCGGCCACCGCCGCCACCGTGTCCGGGCCGATCACCGGCATGTCGATGCGCAGGTCCTGCCCGGCCTTGGCGGCCTTGACATAGACGCCGCGAAATCCGCGGCGGTATTTCGGATCGGTCGCGGCCACGAAGCCGAGCAGCGCGTCGGTGCCCTGCACGGTCTCGAACCCCAGGCACTGGCCCCCCGCCACGACGCAGCCCTGGCCGATATCGAGCGGCGCGGCGCCATGCAGGATCTGCACCGCGCGGGCGATGTCGGCCTCTTCCGCCGCGTCCGGCGCGGGTCCCAGATGCAGACCCTCCTCGGCCAGCAGCTCCGGCACCACCTCGGAGGGGCCGACAACGGCAAAGCCCCTTTCCTCGAACACCTCGATCACGGTCCTGAGCAGGCCGTCGTCGCCCTTGGACAGCGCCGCCATCAGCCGCGGCGCCAGCGCCGCCATCTCGGCATCGAACGCGGCGGGGTCGAGCGCCGGACGCACCAGCGCACCGGCAAAGACCACCCGGTCGACACCGGCCGCGCGCATCGCGTCGAAGAGCGCGCCGATCCGTTCCAGCCGGTGCCGTTCGGACCGGCCCTCGAGCGGGCTGGGAATGCCCCGAAGCGTGATCGCCAGCGCCTGTGGATCGGCCGCGGCCAGCGCCGCCGGCAGCGCCCCGTCGCAGGCGATGATCGCCAGCCGCCCGGCCATCCGTTCAGCCCGCGCCCGGCGTGAGGAACGACCGGTCGCTGCCGGCGGTGACGAAATCGACGATCTGGCGGACATAGACGCTTCGGGTTTCGTAGCCTAGACGCCGGGCGCGTTCCTGAAAGCTGCCCTCGCCCTGGGCCAGCATCTGAAAGTCGGCGCGCAGCGCGTTGATATCCTCGCGCCCGACGCCGCGGCGCTTGAGCCCGACGAGGTTCAGCCCGTCGAGCTGGCCGCGCGGCGCCTGCACCAGGCCGTAGGGAATGACATCGTTGGTGACCATCGTCACCGCGCCGATGATCGCGCCCTGGCCGATGCGCACGAACTGGTGCACGCCCGACAGCCCGCCGACGATGACGTCGTCCTCGACGATGCAATGGCCCGCCAGCGCGGCGTTGTTGACGACGATCACCCGGTCGCCCAACTGCACGTCATGGGCGATATGGCAGCCGGCCATGAAGAGACCGTCATCGCCCACGCGGGTCACGCCGCCGCCGCCCTCGGTGCCCGGGTTCATGGTGACGTGCTCGCGGATACGGTTGCGCATGCCGATAACCAGACGGGTCTTTTCGCCGTGGTACTTCTTGTCCTGGGGGATCTCGCCGATGCAGGCAAAGGGAAAGATCGCCGTATCGGCGCCGATTTCGGTATCGCCCGCGACCACCACATGCGACTTGAGCTCGACGCCGTCGCCGAGCGCGACCTCGGGCCCGACATGGCAGAAGGGCCCGATGCGCACGCCCTCGCCCAGCCGCGCCCCGTCCTCGATCACGGCGCTGGGATGCACCCGTGTTTCTGCCCTGCCCATGACCGTCATTCCCCGCGCATGTCGAGCATGGCGGTGAATTCGGCCTCGGCCGCCATGTCGCCGCCGGCCTCGGCCTTGCCCGCGAATTTCCACACCTTGCCGCCGGGGCGGCCGCGCAGGGTGCAAACGTTCAGTTCCAGCACATCGCCGGGCACCACCATGCGGCGGAACTTGGCGCGCTCGATCGACATGAAATAGATCAGGAACTCGCGGTCGGCCATCTCCAGCGCCGTGCCCACCATCACCGCCGCCGACTGGGCCATCGCCTCGATGATGGTGACGCCGGGCATGATCGGCCGGCCGGGGAAATGGCCCTGGAAATGCGGCTCGTTCATGGTGACGTTCTTGATGCCGCGGGCGCTTTGGTAGCCGTCGATATCGACCACCCGATCGACCAGCAGGAACGGATAGCGGTGCGGGATGAGCCGCTGGATCATGTGGATATCCGCGGTCTTCAGCGGCTCTGTCATGGCTCGTCCTTCCGGTCTGCTACTGGATTTCCCTAGCAAGCGCCGCCCGCCCCGGCAAGCGCCGGGGCTATTGTTCGGGCGGGGTCTGGGGGGCGTCGGGCCGGGGCTCGGGCGCGGGCGGGCTTTCGGCCTCTTCGTCCGGGGGCGGTTCGCCGTCGCCGATGGTGGCGTCGATGCGCGCGATGGCGATGTCGGTGATGTCGACCACATCGGCGCGCAGGAGCACCGTGCGCGCATCGAGCAGCACCACCCCGCCCATGTTGCGCATGACCTCGATCAGCACCGGCTCGGCCCGGCGCAGGAACAGCAGCGGCAGCCGCTCGCGGTCGCGTTCCAGGTCGCGCACCCGGCGTTCGCTGTCGCGGCGGATCTCCTGCACCTTGGCGTCGAAGGCGTCGGCCAGCTTGCGGAACTCCTCGGGCGAGAGCTCGGACCGCCGGTCGGTCAGCGCGCGTTCCTCGGCTTCGAGTTCGGCCTCGAGCTTGCGGTTATGTGCCGCCAGTTCCTCGCGCGCGGCCTGGTGCTCGGCCAGCATGCGCCGGCCAAGCTGCGAATCGTCGAAGATGCGCTCGGGGTCGAGTACCAGGATTTCGCTTCGGGCGGCGCCGGCATCCTGCGCCGCGACCGGCAGGCCGCCAAGGCAGATCAGCGCGGCGGCCGCGGCAACGAGGCGTCGCAGCGCGGTCACGCTCAGAAGTCCGTTCGCACCGAGAAGTCGAAGTTGCGCTCGATGTCGAACGGCTCTTTCTGCAGCGCCTTGGAAAAGTCCATCCGGATCGGGCCGAAGGGCGACTGCCAGAACAGCGACAGGCCGATGACGTGGCGCGGCCGGAACGACGTGGACGTCGGCAGCGGCGGGCCGATGGTGTCGACATTCCAGATCGAGCCGATGTCGTAGAACGCGCCGCCGGTGACGCCGAACTCCTCGGGCAGGCCGAGCGGGAACTCCGCCTCGAACTTGAGCGCCGCGAAGAGATTGCCGCCCAGATGCTCGCCGGCCTGGGTTGGCCCCATGCCGTTGGGCTCGAACCCGCGGATCACCTTGTGGGTAAAGCGGTCCGCGGCGCGGCTGCCCGGCATGCCGGAGAAGTCTATCGCGCCGGCCTCGAGGATGCCGCGCAGGGTGACCTCCTCGTTGAGAACCCTGGTTTCGCCGACCAGGCGCAGGGTCGACTTGATGTATTCCTGGTCGCCGCCGAGCCCGGCCACCTCGACCCCGGTGTCGATCAGCAGGCCCGCGTTGGGATTGAGCCCGACACCGCGCGAATCGTAGACATAGCGATAGCCGATCGCACTGGCCCAGAGCCCGCCCAGCGTCGATTCCGCCGCCAGCGTCGGCGACAGGCCGACATAACCGCCCTGGTCGCTATAGGTGGCGCTGTAGTAGACCGTCATCCGCGAGCGTTCGGCGACCGGAAAGGTCAGGGCCGGACGAAAGCTGGCATACTCGGTATCGAAGAGGGCGTTGTCGCTGTCGGTCTCGATGTAGGACGACGAGAACGAGAACGCGACGTCGCGCCCCAGGAAGGCCGGTTCGATGAAGTCGATGCTGTAATTCGCCTCTTCGCCCGAAACCGACAGGCTGGCCGCCAGGGTCTGGCCGCGGCCGAGGAAGTTGCGCTCGCGGAAACCGATCGACAGGCCCAGCCCTGAATCGCTGGAAAAGCTGCCGCCGAAGGTGAGCGAGCCGGTGGTGGTTTCCTCCACCTCGACATCGACCACCACCTGGTCGGGACGCGAACCTTCGCGGGCGTTGACCTCGGCATCCTTGAAATAGCCCAGCGCGCGGATGCGTTCGGCGGCCTCGCGGATTTCGCGCGGATTGAACGGATCGCCCTCGACGGTGTTGAACTGGCGGCGGATGACACGGTCGAGCGTGGTGGTGTTGCCCTCGATGTCGATGCGTTCGACAAAGACCCGCGGGCCGCGCACCAGCGCGAATTCGACATCCAGCGTCAGTTCGCGGTCGTTGCGGGTGATCCGCGGCTCGACCCGCAGGAAGTCGACGCCCTGGCGGATGCCCAGCCGCTCCATCCGGGCAATGGCCTCTTCGACCAGCGACGGCGAATAGACCACGCCGGGCTTGATGCGCAGGACGCTGCGATAGCTTTCGGCGTTGACCGTCGGAATATCGCTGATCACGGTGATGTCGCCAAAGCGGAACTGCTGGCCTTCCTGGACGTTGAAGGTCACGAAATAGGCGTCGCGTTCTCGCGCGAGTTCGGCGTTGGTGCCGGTGACGCGGAAATCGACATAGCCGCGCGACTGGTAGAAATCGGTCAGCACCTGCTGGTCGAAGGCAAGGCGATCCTCGATAAAGGTGTCGCGGGCGATGATGGCGCGCAACAGGCCGGCCTGCTTGCTTTCCACCACCCGCCGCAGCCGGCGGTCGGAATAGGCCTTGTTGCCGACAAAGCTGACGCGCTCGATCTCGATCCCCTTGCCCTCGAATATCTCGAAGACCAGATCGACGCGGTTCTCGCTGCGGCGGATGATCTTGGGCGTCACCCGCGCCGCGACGCGGCCGTTCTGGACATAGGCCTTGGAAATCTCGGCGGCGTCGCGTTCGGCCCTGCTGGGGCTGAAAACCTGGCGCGACCGGCTTTCGACGATCGATTCGAGGTCGTCATCCTTGATCTTGCGGTTTCCCTCGAACGAGATGCGGTTGATCGTGGGGTATTCGGTCACCTTGATCAGGAGCCGGCTGCCCTGGGGCACGATCTGGACGGTCTCGAACAGACCGCTGTCGAGGATGCGCTGATAGGCATCGTTCAGCTGGCCCGCCGTCACCGTCTCGCCGCGCGAGATGCCGGCATAGGTCAGCACGGTGCCGGGGTCGACGCGCTGGTTGCCCTCGATCGCGACGGAGGTGAACCTGTAGGTCTGCGCCGCGGCATCGCGGGGGGCTGTGAAGACGGCCAGCGCAAGCGCCAGCACGATCAGACAGCGGGCCCCGAAAATCGTCGGGCAGGCGCGTGCGGGGCGCGCGTCTCGCGGCGCGGAAAACAGATTCATTTGCAAACCCAGTCAGACATCCCAGTACT
>CAZNMK010000033.1:0-12218 GCA_964574045.1 uncultured Roseovarius sp.
GCGCCGAGATTGCCCAGGCCCAGCACCGCGGTGCCGTTCGAGATCACCGCCACCAGGTTGCCCTTGTTGGTGTAATCGTAGACGGTTTCGGGGTTCTCCGCGATCGCCTCGCAGGGGACCGCGACGCCCGGCGAATAGGCCAGGCTCAGGTCGCGCTGCGTGGTCATCGGCACGGTCGCGGTGATCTCGAACTTGCCTGGCGTCGGTTCGAGGTGAAAGGCCAGCGCCTCTTCGGGGGTGAATTTGGGTCGGGGCATCAGCCTGTCTTCTTGCGTTTCTTGGGGGTGTGTTTTTCGAGTTGCGGCATCTGGCGTTTCATGAATTCGTCGAACAACGGAACGGTGAATGCAGTTTCCCCGTGTCGCTGGCTCCATATCATGCCCATCGAGATCAGTTGAGCGCGAGTGGCCGAGACCTGGCTTGGCTCGCAACCCAGTATGGCGGCAATATCCCCCGTGGAATGCGGTCCGGGGCCAAGCTCGGCCATGGCGCGCAGATATTTCTGCTGGACAGGTTTGCAGCGATCGAACCGGACACGGAAGAAACTGGCGTCCAGGTGACGGACGAGGTCGGGTTCGGCGGCAACGACGTCACCGCGGCGAATCGGCGACCCGGGGGCCTGTATCCACACATGCGACCCCCATTCCTGCAGGAAATAAGGGAAACAACGCGATTTCCGGAGAATCAGGCTCAGCGCATCCGGATCGAATTCGACGCCTTCATCCAGGGCCGGCTTGCTCAGTGCCTCGCGCGCGGCGGCATCGTCGAGCGAACCGACTTCGGGAAATTCGAACAATCGCTCGGCATAGGATTTGGCATCGCCCGCGAGTCTGGCAATCTGCGGAAGCCCCGCGCCGAAGAACACGAAGGGCAGGCCACGTTGGGCGGCGTCATGGCAGGTGACGGTAATCGCGGCCAGCTCCTCGGGGCGCAGGTACTGGACTTCATCGACAAACAGCGCCACTTGCCGCTGGGCATCGTTCGCGGCAATCAGCACCTGGCGCATCACCTCGGAAAAATCGGTTTCGAAATCCCCGGTTTCGGCCAGTCCCGGCTCGGGAGTGGCGCCGATCTCGAAACCTTCGTAGGTCAGCTTGAAGACGGATGCGAAGTTGCGCAGCGCGGCACCGGCCAACTGCAGCCGATGTCGGAGTTTTTTCTGCGCGGAAAGACGCAGCAGGATGCGATTGAGCTCCGGAACGCAGCGTTGGGCGAAATCGCCGTTCTCCGGCGCCTCGATCTTGATGGTGAAGAAACCCTCGTCCTCGGCCTTGTTGTAGATCGTGTTCAACAGGACCGTCTTGCCGACGCCGCGCAAGCCCAGCAGCATCTGCGACCTCCCCGGCCGGCCCGCCTTGATCCGTTTGAGCGCGATCTCCGCTGCGGCGACGATCGCATCGCGTCCCGCCAGCACCAGAGGTGGCGTTCCCGCACCGGGTGTGTATGGATTACGAACATGGTCCACGGGCAAAGTGATAGAAGTTATCGATATTAGCGGCAACCCGAATAATTTCGCTAATTTCAGCAAGGTGAACAATCTGGAATGCCAGGAGATACAACATCTAGTCGTATAACGCCGATGATGGCGCAGTATCTGGAGGTCAAGCGCCAGCACCCCGATGCGCTGCTGTTCTACCGGATGGGCGATTTCTACGAGCTTTTCTTCGACGACGCGGCGGCGGCGGCGGCGGCCCTCGACATCGCGCTCACCAAGCGCGGCAAGCATCTGGGAGAGGACATCCCGATGTGCGGCGTGCCGGTGCACGCGGCCGAGGGGTATCTGCTGACGCTCATCCGCAAGGGATTCCGCGTCGCCGTGGCCGAGCAGATGGAAGACCCCGCCGAGGCCAGGAAACGCGGGGCCAAATCGGTGGTCCGGCGCGACGTGGTTCGGCTGGTGACGCCGGGCACCCTGACCGAGGACAGCCTGCTCGACGCGCGGCGGCACAATTACCTGGCCGGCTTCGCCCGGGTGCGGGACGCCGCCGCGCTGGCCTGGGTCGACATCTCGACCGGCGGCTTTCATGTCATGGAACTGGCGCCCGCGCGGCTGGTGCCGGAACTGGCGCGGCTGGCGCCGAGCGAGCTGATCGTGCCCGAGAGCGAAGAGAGCGACCTGGCCGAAACCGTCTCTGACATGGGGATTTCGGTCACTCCGCTGGGGCGTTCGGCCTTCGACAGCGGCGGCGCGAACGAGCGGCTCTGCACGCTCTTCGGGGTCAGGACGCTCGAGGCGTTCGGCAGCTTCGGCCGGGCCGAGGTGGCGGCGATGGGCGCCATCGTCGAGTATCTCGAGATCACCCAGCGCGGCCGGCTGCCGCTCTTGAACCGCCCCGTCCGCGAGGCCGAAGGACAGCTGATGCAGATCGACGCCGCCACGCGGCGCAACCTCGAGATCACCCGCGCGCTCGCCGGCGGGCGCGAGGGCTCGCTCCTGGCCACGATCGACCGGACGGTCACGGCGGGCGGCGGGCGGCTGCTGGAACGACGGCTCTCGTCGCCCTCCTGCGACGTGGGGCTTTTGCATCGACGCCAGGCGGCGGTTGCGTTTGCGGTCGAAAACCCCCGTATTCGGGACGATCTGCGCGCGGCGCTGCGCCATGTTCCCGACCTCGACCGCGCGCTTTCGCGCCTCGGGATCGACCGGGGCGGACCGCGCGACCTGGCCGCGATCCGGGGCGCACTGGAACAGGCCGCCGCGATCGCCGGGATGCTGGCCCGGCACGACCTGCCCGACGATCTGGCCCGCGCCGGCGCCGATCTGGCAGGGCATGACGATCTGTCCGGCCTCCTCGACCGGGCGCTTGTGGCCGAACCGCCGCTGCTGGTGCGCGACGGCGGCTTCATCGCCGCCGGATACGATACCGATCTGGACGATGCGCGCCGGCTGCGCGACGAGGGGCGCGGCGTGATCGCCGGGATGCAGGCCGATTACGCCGCAGAGACCGGCATCAAGAGCCTCAAGATCCGGCACAACAACGTGCTCGGCTATTTCGTCGAGGTCACCGCGACCCACGCCGAACGGATGCTGTCGCCGCCCCTGTCGGACACCTTCCGCCACCGCCAGACCACCGCCAGCCAGCTGCGCTTTACCACCGCCGAACTGAGCGAGCTGGAAAGCCGCATCCTCAATGCCGGCGGCCGCGCGCTCGAGATCGAAAAGCGGCTCTATGACAGCCTGAAAGGCGCCGTTCTCGACCGCGCGCAGGCGCTCTCGCAAACCGCCGCGGCGCTGGCCGAACTGGACCTTGCGGCCGCGCTGGCCGACCTGGCCGCCGCCCATGACTGGTGCCGCCCGGAGCTCGACGACAGCCGCATACTGGCGATCGAGGGCGGCCGCCACCCGGTGGTGGAACGCGCCCTGCGGGCCGAGGGCGGCGCGCCCTTCGTCGCCAATGACTGCGCACTGGGGGACGGCAGCGACATCTGGCTGCTGACCGGGCCCAACATGGCCGGCAAGTCGACCTTTCTGCGGCAGAACGCGCTGATTGCCGTGCTGGCGCAGATCGGCAGCTACGTGCCGGCGCGGCGCGCGCATATCGGCGCGGTCAGCCAGCTCTTCAGCCGCGTCGGCGCCTCGGACGACCTGGCGCGGGGGCGCTCGACCTTCATGGTCGAGATGGTCGAGACCGCCGCCATCCTCAACCAGGCCGATGCCCGCGCGCTGGTCATCCTCGACGAGATCGGACGCGGCACCGCCACCTATGACGGGCTCTCCATCGCCTGGGCGACGTTTGAGCACCTGCACGAGGTCAACCGCTGCCGGACCCTGTTCGCGACGCATTACCACGAACTGACCGCACTGGCCGACCGGCTGGACCGGGCGGAAAACGCCACCGTCACCGTCAAGGAACACGCCGGCGAGGTGATTTTCCTGCACGAGGTGCGCCGGGGCGCCGCCGACCGCAGCTACGGCGTGCAGGTCGCGCGCCTCGCCGGGCTGCCGGCGGCGGTGGTCGAACGCGCGCGCACGGTGCTCGACGCGCTGGAACGGGGCGAACGCGAAGGCGGCGGACGCCGCGACGCGGTCATCGACGAGTTGCCGCTCTTCGCCGCCCGGCCGGCAGCGCCCGCGCCCGAACCGGCCGATTGCGGGCTCGAGGCGCGGCTCTCCGAGATCCTGCCCGACGAGCTGAGCCCGCGCCAGGCGCTGGACCTGATCTACGAGCTGAAAGCCCTTGCCAGAGACTGAAACCGCCCCCGCGGGGCCTTATTATTCGCGGTTCGACGAAACGCCGACCCGCGCCGGCCGCAGAACCCGGTCGTGCAGCATGAAGCCCCGGGCCGATACCTGGATGATCTCGCCCTGTTTCGTGCCCGGAACCGGAGCCTCGAACATCGCCTCGTGATGCTGCGGGTCGAACTTGTCGCCCGGCTGCGGGTCGATCACGCGGACACCGTGCTTCTCGAAGACATTCACCAGCTCGCGCAGCGTCAGTTCGACCCCTTCGATCAGGGCGGCGGCGTGTTCCTTCTGCTCGTCGGTCACCGCGTCGACCGCGCGGGTGAGGTGGTCGAAGACCGGCAGCATGTCGCGCGCCAGCCTGGAGCCGCCATAGTTCTCGGCCTCGATCCGGTCGCGCTGGGCGCGCTTGCGGGCGTTCTCGGCATCGGCCAGCGCGCGCATGAACTTGTCCTGAAAGGTATCCCGCTCGGCGCGCAGGGCCTCGATCTCGGCCTGCGGATCGGGCGCCTCCTCGGCCCTGGGCGCGTCCGGCTCCTCCTGTCCGGGGATATCCTCGGTTATGCTGTCCTGTTTCGGCTCTGCCATCTTTCACCTCTAGCTTCTGTCCGCGATCAGCTTGCCGACGATCTGCGCCGTATAGTCGACGATCGGCACGATGCGGCCATAGTTCAGTCGGGTGGGCCCGATCACGCCCACCGCGCCGACGATCTTTCGATCCGCGTTCATATAGGGAGACACCACCAGAGAGGAACCCGAAAGGGAGAAAAGTTTGTTCTCGGAGCCGATGAAGATGCGCACGCCGGCGCCTTCCTCGGCCAGCTCCAGGAATTCGGCGATGTCGCGCTTGCGCTCGAGATCGTCAAAGAGCGTCCTGATGCGTTCGAGTTCTTCTTCCTGAGCGTCCGAACTGAGCAGGTTGGAGCGCCCGCGCACGATCAGCCGCTCGAAGTGGTCGGAATCGTCGTCCCATACCGCCAGGCCGCTTTTCACCAACTGCCGGGCGAGCTGGTCGATCTCCTGCCGGCGGGTCTCGATCTCGCGGGCGATGACCGATTGCAGTTCCGACAGCGTCTTGCCCTCGACCAGCGCGTTGAGGAAATTCGCCGCCTCGCGCATCGAGCTCGGGGTCTGCCCCGGCGGCGGGCTGAAGATGCGGTTTTCGACATGACCGTCGGCAAAGACCAGCACCACCAGCGCCCGGTCATGCGAGAGCCCGACGAACTCGATATGCTTGATCGGCGCCTCGTGCTTGGGCGCCAGCACCAGCGACGCGCCCCGCGTCACCCCCGACAGCGCCGCGCCGATCCGGTCGAGCGTGGCGCCGACATCGTCGGAATTGCTGGTCAGCGTGGCGTCGATCTTTTCGCGGTCGTCCGATTCCAGCTCTCTGACCTCAAGCAGGCCGTCGACGAACATGCGCAGCCCTTCCTGCGTCGGCACCCGGCCCGCCGAAACATGCGGACTGTCGAGCAGGCCGAGATATTCGAGGTCCTGCATGACGTTGCGGATGGTCGCCGCGCTGACCTTCTCCGACATGTTGCGCGTCAGCGTGCGCGAGCCGACCGGATCGCCCGTGGCAAGATAGCTTTCGACCACCCGGCGGAACACCTCGCGCGAGCGTTCGTTCATCTGTTCGAGGGTCTTGCTGGCGTCATTCATGCCGGGCTCGTCCTGATCGTGTGATCCGCCATTAAAGGCGGTGCGGCGAAAAGGTCAATCCGGGTTGCGCTCGCCGATAGCGGCCATGTATCCCGTGCATGCGCAACAGCGGGGTAACGAGATGCGGCCATCGGGTAGAGACTTAAGCGAGATGCGGCCGGTTTCAATCGAGACCGGAGCGACGAAACACGCAGAGGGTTCCTGCCTGGTCCGTATCGGCGACACCCATGTCATCTGCACCGCCACGATCGAGGATCGCGTGCCGCCCTTCATCAAGGGTACCGGCCTCGGCTGGGTGACGGCCGAATACGGGATGCTGCCCCGTTCGACCACCAGCCGCATGCGGCGCGAGGCCGCGGTCGGCAAACAGGGCGGACGCACGGTGGAAATCCAGCGCCTGATCGGCCGCAGCCTGCGCGCCGGGATCGACCGGGTGGCACTGGGCGAACGCCAGATCACCGTCGATTGCGACGTGCTGCAGGCCGATGGCGGCACCCGCTGCGCCGCGATCACCGGCGGCTGGGTGGCGCTGCGGCTGGCCGTCAAGAGGCTGCTCAAGGCCGGCGACGTCGTGACCGACCCGATGCCCGATCCGGTGGCGGCGGTCAGCTGCGGCATCTATGCCGGGCAGCCGGTGATCGACCTCGATTATCCAGAGGACAGCGAGGCCGGCGTCGACGGCAATTTCGTGATGACCGGCAGCGGGCGGCTGATCGAGGTGCAGATGAGCGCCGAGGGCGCGACCTTTTCGCGCGCCCAGCTCGACGAGCTGCTGGGCCTGGCCGAAAGCGGCGTGCGCGAACTGGCCGCGATCCAGCTGGCGGCAACGGATGCGTAGGTTCGCCGGCGACACGCTGCTGGTGGCGACCCACAACGCCGGCAAGCTGCAGGAAATCGCCGCGCTGCTGGCGCCCTACGGGGTGCGCGTGATCGGAGCGGCCGAAAAGGGCCTGCCGGAACCGGAAGAGACCGAAACCACGTTCCTGGGCAATGCCCGGATCAAGGCCCACGCCGCCGCGCGCGCCACCGGCCTGCCGGCGCTGTCGGACGACAGCGGAATAGAGATCGACGCGCTGGGCGGTGCGCCCGGTGTCTATACCGCGAACTGGGCCGAAACGGATACCGGCCGCGATTTCGGCGTGGCCATGGAGCGCGCGCATGATGAACTGGTTGCCAGCGGCGCGCCCGAACCCTGGAAGGCGCGATTCCGCTGCACCCTGGTCATGGCCTGGCCCGATGGCCATGACGAGGTTTTCGCCGGCACCGTCGAGGGCCGGATCGTCTGGCCGATGCGCGGCGCCGGGGGGCATGGTTACGATCCCGTGTTCCAGCCCGACGGCCATGACATCACCTTTGCCGAGATGGACCCGGCGCAGAAGAACCGCATCAGCCACCGCGCCGATGCCTTTGCCAGGCTGGTCAGGGGCTGCTTTGACTGAGGACTGGCAACGGGGGGGTTTCGGCCTCTACATCCACTGGCCGTTCTGCGCCGCCAAATGCCCCTATTGCGACTTCAACAGCCATGTCGTGCGCGGCATCGACCATGACCGCTGGATGAGAGCCTATCTATCCGAGATCGACCGCCTTGCCGCGCTGCTGCCCGGACGGGTGCTGAACACGGTCTATTTCGGCGGCGGCACGCCCAGCCTGATGCCCCCAGAACTGGTCGCCGGGGTGCTGGAACGTATCCGTCGCAGCTGGTCGGTGGCGAATGACCTTGAGGTCACGCTGGAGGCCAACCCCGGCTCGGTCGAAGCGGGGCGCTTTGCCGGCTATGCGGACGCGGGTGTTTCGCGGGTATCCATCGGCGTACAGGCGCTCAATGACGCAGACCTGGGGCGACTGGGGCGCATCCATACCGTGGCAGAAGCTAGACAAGCCATTGATATTTCTCAACAATACTTCTCTCGCACCAGTTTCGACCTCATCTATGCCCGCCAGAACCAGACCGTTTCCGACTGGCGGCGGGAACTGACCGAGGCGCTGACAATGGCGGTGGATCACCTGTCGCTTTACCAGTTGACGATCGAGCCCGGCACTGCGTTCGGCGACCGCTACGCGCGTGGGCGGCTGCCCGGCCTGCCCGATGACGACCGCGCCAGCGCCATGTTCGAACTGACGCAGGAGCTGTGCGATCTGGCCGGCATGCCCGCCTACGAAGTCTCGAATCATGCCGGAACAGGCTCTGAATCCCGCCATAACCTGATCTATTGGCGCTATGGCGATTATGGCGGGATCGGCCCCGGCGCGCATGGCCGGATCACCCTGGCCGGTCGGCGCCACGCCACCGAAACGCACCGCATGCCCGACGCCTGGCTGGCGGCGGCCGAGGCCGGCAACGGCGAAATCGCCCGCGATCCCATATCGGCGCGGGATCAGGGCGACGAATACCTGATGATGGGCCTGCGGATCGCCGAAGGGATTGATCCCGCGCGTTACGAGGCTATGTCAGGGGCGGCCCTGTCCGAACGGGCCGTTCGCGACCTCGAGGATATCGGCATGATCGCACGCGAAACCGGGCGTCTGCGCGCCACGCCCCGGGGCCGGCTGGTGCTGAATGCCGTCATCCGGGCGCTGCTGGCGGACTGAAGGATGCAGCTGGCGTGGTTTTCCCTGGGAATACTCAGCCTCGGCGTCGGGCTGGCCGGAATCGCGCTGCCGCTGGTGCCGACGACGCCGCTGCTGCTGCTGGCCGCGTTCTGTTTCTCGCGCTCGTCGGAACGGCTCCACCATTGGCTGTTGAGCCACCGCCGCTTTGGCCCGGTGATCGACGACTGGCGTTCGCGCGGCGCCGTCAGCCCGCGGGCCAAGCGGCTGGCCACCGTTGCGATTCTGGCCGTTCTCGGCCTGTCGCTGGTGCTGGGGGCCGGCACGCCGGTCCTGGCGATCCAGGCGGTCGCGCTGGGCTGTGTGCTGCTCTTTATCTGGACCCGGCCGAGTTATTGAGGCTCAGCACGCGGCACAGTTCGTCAAGCTGTTCCAGATTGTTATAGGCGATCACGACCTTGCCGGTTTCGCCGCCCGGCTGGTGGTCGATGGATACTTTCATACCCAGCCCGGCCGACAGGTCGCCCTCCAGCGCGCGGGTGTCGGCGTCTTTTCCGGCCACGGGCCGGGGTTTTGCCGGTTTGGCTGCGTCCTTGGCCTCTGCCGCCTTGACCAGCTTTTCGGTGTCGCGCACCGAAAGCCCCTTCTTGATCACCTCGCGTGCCAGTACGACCGGATCTTCGGCCGTGATCAGCGCACGCGCATGGCCCGAGGTGAGCTTGCCCTCGCGCAGCCATGTCTGCACGTCCTCGGGCAGGCTGAGCAGGCGCACCGTGTTGGCAATGTGGCTGCGGCTCTTGCCGAGGGCCTTGGCCAGCATATCTTGTGTGTGGCCGAATTTCTGCATCAACTGGTTGTATCCGGCTGCCTCTTCCACCGGGTTCAGATCGGCCCGCTGGACGTTTTCGATGATCGCGACCTCCAGCACCTCGGTATCATCGAGATCGCGGACCAGCACCGGAACGGCATGCAACCGGGCCATCTGCGCCGCGCGCCAGCGGCGTTCGCCGGCGACGATCTCGAACTGCCCCCCGGCGCGGGGACTCGGCCGCACGATCAGCGGCTGAATGATCCCCTTTTCGCGAATCGAGGCCGCCAGATCCTCCAGCGCCGCGGTGTCGAAGGCGCGGCGCGGCTGGTCGGGGTTGGGCACGATCCGCTCGATCGGCACGGTGCGGTCGGGCTGGCGCGGCGCGCCTTCGTCCCGGTCCTGACCCTCGGACACATCCGCCATCAGCGCCGACAGCCCCCGCCCCAGCCCGCGTTTCGGTTTCTTGCTCGTCATCGTGCCTGTCCCTGTCTACGCCGCGACGCGGGCGTGGTTGCGCACCAGTTCCGCCGCCAGCGCGCGATAGGCCTGCGCCCCCTTGGACCCACTATCATAGCGCAGCACCGGCATCGAGAACGACGGCGCCTCGCTCAGCCGGACATTGCGGGGAACGAGGGTCTTGAACACCAGATCGCCCAGGTTTTCGCGCGCATCCTGTTCGACCTGCGCCGACAGATTGTTGCGGCCGTCATACATGGTCAGCACAATGCCCTCGATCCTGAGGCCCGGATTGGCCGATTGCCGCACCTCGCGGATGGTCAGCATCAGCTGCGACAGCCCCTCGAGCGCAAAGAATTCCGATTGCAGCGGCACCAGCACCGAATGCGCCGCGACCATCGCGTTGACCGTCAGCAGATTGAGCGACGGCGGGCAATCTATCAGGATGTATTCGAACCCGAACGCATCCATCGCCGGCTGGCGCAGCGCGTCATGCAGCAGAAAGCTGCGCTTTTCGTTCGATATCAGCTCCATATCGGCGGAACTGAGGTCGACCGTCGCCGGGATGATCGACAGGTTCCGCTCTCCCGCCGGGCGGATGACCTCGGCAAGCGGGATTTCCTCGAGCAGCAGCTCGTAGGTGGTGAATTCCCTCTCGCCCGGCTCGATGCCGAGCCCGGTCGAGGCGTTGCCTTGCGGGTCGAGATCGACGATCAGCACCTTGTGCCCGGCCTCGGCCAGCGCCGCGCCGAGGTTGATGGTCGTGGTGGTCTTGCCGACGCCGCCCTTCTGGTTGGCGATGGCGATGATCCTGGGCTGTCTGGGCCGGGACGGGTCAGACACGGGCAACTCCTGTAATGCGCAGAAGAACGGGGCCGTCTTCGGTTTCGCTTTTAGCAACCCGGCAGCCAAAACTCCACGCCTTGCGCGCCGCCGTCACCTCTTTTTCCCAGGTTGCGCCCTTGGGGAATATCGCGGTGCCGCCGGGGGCGAGGTGCCGCACGGCAAAACCCAGCAGCGTCGTCAGATCTGCCAGCGCGCGGGCCGACAGAACATCCGCCGACAGCGGCGGCAAAGCCTCGATCCGGTCCGTGACGACCGTCGCCGTCGCGCCGGTCTCGCGGATCACCGCGTTCAGAAAGGCGCCCTTGCGCGCATCGCTTTCCACCAGCGTCACCCGCCGGGGCGATCCGGTTTCCATCGCCATGATGGCGATCACCAGGCCGGGAAAGCCGCCGCCCGCTCCCAGATCGGCCCAGTGGCCCACCGGATGCGGCGCCAGACTGTAAAGCTGGGCGGAGTCCGCGAAATGGCGCGTCCAGAGATCGGGCAGCGTGTTCCTGGATACCAGGTTGATACGCGGGTTCCATTTGCGCAGCAGCGCGGCATAGGTTTCCAGCCGCGCGGATGTTTCACGTGAAACATCCCAGCCCCGCCCCGTCATGCGCGCCTGGCCCGCCTCGACTGCCGCAGCCGGACCAGAATCAGCGTCAGCGCCGCCGGCGTCATCCCGTCGATACGCCCCGCCTGGGCCAGATTGGCCGGGCGCGCCGCTGTCAGCTTGGCCCTCAGCTCATGCGACAGCCCGTCGAGCCCGCCGAAATCGAAATCCGCCGGGATTTCCTGCGCCTCGTCGCGTTTCAGCATCTCGGCGTCGCGGTTCTGCCGCTCGATGTAGTTGGCGTAGAGGGCATCGCGTTCCAGCTGTGTGCGGGTCTCGGCATCGATCCGTGCGAGCGCGGGGTCCAGCCCCTCCAGGGTCGCAAAGCTCACATCGGGGAACGACAACAGCTGAAAGCCCGTGCGCCGTGCACCGTCCTGATTGACCGCGAGGCCGATCTGCTTCAGCTGGCGGGGCGTGTAGCTTTGCCCTTGCAGCCGGGTACGGGCCTTTTCCAGCCTTTCCATCTTGTCGCCGAACGCGGCCTTGCGCCGCTCGCCCACGCATCCCAGCCCGATGCCCATCGGCGTCAGCCGCTGGTCGGCATTGTCTGCGCGCAACGACAGCCGGAACTCGGCGCGAGAGGTGAACATCCGGTAGGGTTCGCTGACGCCGCGGGTGATCAGGTCGTCGATCATCACGCCGATATAGCTGTCCGACCGGCTGAAGCTGGCGGGCGCGCGTCCCTGCACCGCCAGCGCGGCGTTGAGCCCCGCAACCAGGCCCTGCGCCGCCGCCTCCTCGTACCCCGTGGTGCCGTTGATCTGCCCGGCCATGTAAAGCCCCGGCACCGCCCTGACCGCGAGCGTCGCATCCAGCGCGCGGGGGTCGACATAGTCGTACTCGATGGCGTAGCCGGGTTGCAGGATGCGCGCGTTCTCGAGGCCCCCGATCGAATGCACATAGGCCGCTTGCACCTCGGCCGGCAGCGAGGTGGAAATGCCGTTGGGATAGATCACATCGTCCGACAGGCTTTCGGGTTCCAGGAATATCTGGTGAGAGGTCTTGTCGGCGAAACGCACGACCTTGTCCTCGATCGACGGGCAATAGCGCGGCCCGACCCCCTCGATATGCCCGCCATACATGGCCGAGCGCGCCAGGTTTTCGCGGATGATCTC
>CAZNMK010000033.1:12228-12724 GCA_964574045.1 uncultured Roseovarius sp.
CTCGTGCGTCCTTTCATTGGTATGGGTGATACCGCAGGCGATCTGCCGGGCGAACGGGGCATCTGAGAGGAAGGAAAACAGCACCGGGCCGTCGTCGCCGGGCTGGGATTCGAGCACGGTCCAATCGATCGTGGTCCCGTCCAGCCGCGGCGGCGTGCCGGTCTTGAGCCGCCCCAGCGGCAAGTCGAACGAATCGATCCGCTCGGCCAGCCGCACCGATGGCCGGTCGCCCATGCGTCCGCCCGGTTTCGACACATCGCCGATATGGATGACCCCGCGCAGGAACGTGCCGGTGGTGAGCACCACGGCGCCGGCGCGCAGCTCGCTGCCGTCGGCCAGCGCCACGCCGCCGACGCGGCCGCCATCCATCAGGAAATCGGCGGCCTCGCCCTCGATCGTCTCGAGGCCGGGTTGCGCGGCGATCTCGGCCTGCATCGCCTCGCGGTAGAGCTTGCGATCCGCCTGCGCGCGCGGACCCTGCACCGCCGGCCCCTTG
>CAZNMK010000034.1:0-261 GCA_964574045.1 uncultured Roseovarius sp.
CCTGGATGCGGCTCAATTCGTCCACCAGGTTCGAAATCATGTAGTCGGCGAGATCGACCTGTTCGAGCTTGCCGTCGGCCGAGATCAGCGCGACCACCATCAGGAATCCGGCCGAGGATTTCTGCACCCTCAGCCCCTGGCGCTGAACGGTTTCCGGCAAGAGCGGCGTGGCCTGGCTGAGCTTGTTCTGAACCTGTACCTGCGCGATATCGGCATCGGTGCCGGTCTCGAAGGTGAGCGTGATCTCGGCCTGCCCCGACG
>CAZNMK010000034.1:271-12696 GCA_964574045.1 uncultured Roseovarius sp.
GCCAGCACGAGATCCGCCGGCCAGGTCACCTAGCCCGTCGAGTCCGGTCATCTGCTGCTCGATCACCTGGGTGACGGTGTTGGCGACGGTGTCGGCCGAGGCGCCGGGATAGGTGGCGCCGACCTTGACCGAGGGTGGCGCGATCTGCGGATACTGCGCCACCGGCAGGATGCGGATCGCCAGCAGCCCGACGCCCATGATCAGGATCGAGATGACCCAGGCAAAGACGGGACGGTCGATGAAAAAGCGGGCCATCTCAAACGCTCCGGTTTCCGGCGATCATTCCGGCGCTCCTTGACCGGCGGCCGGCGCGTGCGCTTGCGCGTCGACGGTTGCCCCGGGGGCGGTTTTCTGAAAGCCCTCGACCACGATCCTGTCGCCCGCCGAAAGGCCACGATCGACAACCCAGTCGGTGCCGCGATCCTGCAGGATCGACAGCGGCCGTTTCTCGATGACGTTATCGCCGTTCACGACCCAGGCAACAGGCCGGCCGCGGCGGTCGCGCACCACGCCCTGCTGCGGGACCAGAAAGACGTTCTCGGCTACGCCCACCGGCATTTCGACCTGAACATACATGCCCGGCAGCAACAGCAGGTCGGGGTTGGCGAACTGCATCCTGAGCGTCACCACGCCGGTCAGGGGATCGACGTTCGGTTCCGCCGCTTGCAGGTGGCCGGTATGGCCGTAATCCGACCCGTCCGCCAGCGTCAGCCGCACGGTGCGGTCGGCGTCGGCCAACTGCTCCTCGGTTTCACCGCGCCGCCAGCGCAGCAGATCGGCCGCGGACTGGGTCACGTCGACGTTGACCGGATCGATGTTGCGGATAACCGCCAGCGGCTGGGCCTGGCTGGCGGTCACGAGCGCGCCCTGGCTGGTCTTCGACAGGCCGATCTGGCCCGAGAGCCGCGCCCGGATGGTGGTGTGCGAAAGCTCGATCTCGGCGGAATTGAGCTGCGCCCTGGCCAGTTCCAGCGCGGCGGCGGCGGAATCGCGGGCCGAAAGCGCATCATCGAGCGCCTGCTGGCTGGCGACATTGCGCGCCTTGAGTTCCTCGAGCCGCGTCGCCTCGCGCTCGGCTGCGCGCAGCTGCGCCTCGGCCTGGGCCACGCCGGCACGGGCCTGCTGCAACGCGGCCTCGTAGCTTGCCGGGTCGATCTCGTAGAGCGGATCGTTCAGCGCCACCCTGGCGCCTTCCTCGAAGAGGCGCCTGGTGATAATGCCGTTGACCTGCGGCCGCACCTCCGCCTGGGCCGATGCCGCGACCCGCCCCGGCAGGGTGGCGGTCAGCGTGACCGACTCTGGCGCGGCCGTGACAACGGTGACGGTCGCCGGCGGCATGCCCTGCTGCTGAGCCGACGCACCGGAAACGATCCCGATGACGCTGGCGGCGAAGACCAGGAGCAAGCGTGCGGGGGAAGTCATGGCAATGCTCTCCCATAGGCGTATGGTGCGGCACGCAAGAGGACCTGAGACATCTTGCGGCATTGCAGCAGTAGACAGGGCGGCATTGGATGACAAGTTCCAAGTCGAAAGGACTGCACCGTCACGGCGGCGGTTCCCGCAAAGGCGGCCCGCGAGACAGCATCGAATCCGATCCGCCCCTGACAGCCTGAACGGCATCCGTGCCGTGCAGGGCCGGCGGTCATGGTTGACTTATTTAAATAGGAGTCCTAATAAACAAGCATGACCAGCGATTCTTCCGCCTCTCATCTCGCTGCCGGCCTGTCGCAGATCGCTCAGGTGTTGCGGTCCGATCAATGGGCGCTGGGCGAAAAACACGCCCTGACGCCTACTCAGATTGGCGTGCTGACGGCGCTGGGCGGGCGGGGGCCGATGCGGGTCTCCGCGCTGGCACGGCAGCTCATGGTGACGCAGCCGACGATCAGCGATGCGGTTTCGGCGCTCGAGGCCAAGGCGCTTGTCTCCCGCCGGACCGATCCCGATGACGGGCGGGCCAGGATCGTCGATGTCACCGGTAAGGGGCGGGTGCTGTTGCCCGACCTCACCGCCGCCGATGCCGCCACCAGAGCGGTCGAGGCCCTGGATGAACCTGACCGTGCGGCGCTGAAGCGTGCGCTTTCGCTGATCATCCGCCACCTTCAGGACAGCGGCAGAATTTCGCCCCAGCGCAATTGCCTGTCCTGCCGGTTCTTCCGGCCCTATCGGTATCGTGACGCGGCCCGGCCGCATCACTGTGCATTCGTGGACGCCGCTTTCGGAAACGCGGACCTGCGGTTCGACTGTGCCGACCACGAAGACGTCGACCCAGAACAGGCACGGGATGCTCTCGTGCGTTTCAACATGCGGGGCGGCGGATGAGAGGAGCGCCCCGGCCGCGGCAACGGACGGGACGCTCGGAATGCAAACCTTCTTCGAGAAAAAGGAAGCCCCTTACCATGACACAGAAAGCCGCGTTTTTCCATGCCGGATGTCCGGCCCGCATCGGCGCCGAGAACCGGTTCGAGCATACGCTCGACCCGGGCGCGTTCTCGGTCGAGATCGTGCATCCGGGCGGCACGCTCCTGCCCATCGATTCCTCCGCCAAGCCGGCGGATGTGAAAGGAGCGATGTCATGATCAGGTCTCTGTTTTGCGCAGGCGTTGCCCTGGCGGGCCTTGCCGCTCAGGCCGCCGCCGACCAGGGCCACGCCCATGCCACCGACCTTGGCGGTGCGGTGAAATCGCCTGCCGACACGGGAAAGGTCGCGTCCTTCGATATCCTGGCCGCGCATGTGCACCGCGACGGCAACGTCGTGACATTTCACATGACCACCGGCGGCACTGCCGGCGCCGACACCCCCGAACCCAAGGGGTATGTCGGCGGCGCACCGGTCTGGTCCTATGTCTGGCCGACCACGCTCGCCCCGTCGATCGTCGGCTTTGACGAGGGCGCCGGTATTCTGGCCATGGCCGTGACCAGCCACCCCGATTTCGACGACACGCCTCTCTTCGACGAGGATCTGGACGGAAATCGCGGCAACGACGGTGGTATCTGGCACAGCCACTGGGTTGTGCTGGCACCGACCGAGGCCTGCGGCCCGGGCGCCCTGGCAGTCAAGGACATCCCCGAGGGCACCGAGCCGAACCTGCCGGCCACCTGGCCCGGCTTTCCGATCCTGCTGGACAGCCCCGGCTATACCCCTGTCTTTGACGGGCCGGAGGTTTCCGTCGACGCGCCCGTGGCCGGCGGTGCCGCCGGTGCGAGTTTCGACGGCGTGACCGCTGCGCTGAGCGTGAACGAAAGCGTGCATGCGCCGCTGTTGTGCGTGACGGATGTCTTCGACGTGGCCTCGGGCGACCTGTCGCTGCCGGGGAAGGTCGAGTGAGGGACGGCCGCTATCGCCGGCCGCCGTTGTTTCCGTCCGCGACTGCGGCATCACCGGCAAACCGGGACCAGCGGCGTCCGGTATGACCAAGAACCGGGACCGGCGCCGTGCGCATCGGTCCCGGATGCCGGAAACCGGTGCCCCATGTGCGGGCCCGGTGCCGTGTCAGGCAATCGGCTCTTCTCCGCCTGTCGTGCAGCTGCTCCGACTTCGCATATTGCAAATCCTTGATATTCAGCGAAAAAATTTTCTTGCAAAAAGTCAAGTTCCATTGAGCGATTGCTACGGGCTCAATTGCGAGCCTGACAACATCCTGAGCAACGAGGCTCTCCGACCGTGGCGAAAACGCCGCGCGAGGGGGGTCTTTTTTTATGCCGATTCAATGGCTGCTCCAGAGCAACAGAGGAGATAACTTGATGAAACGCCGCGACTTTCTTGGGGGGGTAGGCGCCGTAGGAACCGCCGGTCTTCTGTCGGCACCCGCGCTTGTCACTTCCGCTGGGCGCGTCTTGGCACAGGGCAACGATATCCCTGTCGGGCTGCTGTTCTCGCTGACCGGGGCCGTGGCCGTGGTCGAAAGCACCCTGCACGACGCAGCACTGATGGCGATCGAAGAAATCAACGCCGCCGGCGGTGTGCAAGGCCGTCAGCTGCGGCCAATCATCGAGGACCCGGCATCCGACCCGGCGACCTATGCCGATCGTGCCCGCCGCCTGATGATCCGCGACAAGTGCGTCAGCGTGTTCGGGTCCTATACTTCTGCCAGCCGCCAGGCGGTTTTGCCCGTCACCGAACAGCGCAAGAACCTCTACTGGTATCCGACCCTGTACGAAGGGCGCGAATGTTCCCGCAACGTGATGTATGGCGGCGCCGTGCCCAACCAGCAGCAGGACGACCTGATCCCCTGGGCGATCGAGAATTTCGGCTCGCGGTTCTACATGATCGGCAACAACTACGTGTACCCCAAGGAAGAGAACAACTACTGCAAGACGCTGCTGGCCAAATATGGCGGCGAAGTGGTGAACGAGGAATACGTGCCGCTGGGCCATTCCGATTTCAGCTCGGTGATCAACCGTATCCGCTCGGAAAAGCCCGACGTGATCTTTGCCACCGTGGTGGGCGATTCGGACGTGGCATTTGCCCGCCAGTATCACGCAGCCGAGCTCGACCCGACGAAGATGCCGGTCGTCAGCCTGACCCGCTCGGAGGTCGAAGTGAAGGCCATCGGCGGTGACGCGGCGGCGGGTCACTTCTCGTCGGCGCCATATTTCATGGGGCACAACACGGCGGAAAACGACAAATTCGTGGAAGCCTACAAGTCGCGCTATGGCGCCGACCAGGTCACGCATTTCGTCAGCGAGGCGGCCTATTTCCAAGTCTATCAGTTCAAGGCCGCGCTGGAGAAGCTGGACCCATCCAACATCAACCCCGAGGCAATCCGCGATGCGGCGGTCGGGCTTGCGCTCGATGCACCGCAGGGCGAAGTCCTGATCGACGAAAACCTGCATACCCATCTCTGGCCGAAGATCGGCCAGTGGCAGTCGAACGGTCAGGCCGAGGTTCTGCTCGAGTCCAAGGAACGGATCGCGCCCAAGCCCTATGCCGCCTACGAGGGCCAGACCTGCACCGGCGAGGGCTTGGTCAAGGCCTGAGTTCTTCAAGCGAAACCCGACTGCAAACAGTGTCCGGCTCTGAAAAACGAGCCGGACCCATGGGAAGGGCGTATTCATGGACGTGATAGCGAACCAGCTATTTGCCGGGCTGAGCATGGCATCGATCCTGCTCATGATCGCGCTTGGCCTGGCGATCATCTATGGCGCGATGGGGGTCATCAACCTGGCGCATGGCGAGTTTGTCATGCTTGGCGCCTATGCGACCTGGGCGCTTCAGACCTATGCGGGCATCGGCATCCTGCCGGCCTTGCCCCTGGTGTTCATTGCCGTGGCGGCGGCCGGCTGGATTATCGAAAAGGTCGTTGTCCAGAACCTGTATCACCGGCCGCTCGATACGATCCTGGCGACCTGGGGCATCGGCATCATCCTTCAGCAGGCCGTGCGCCTGGGGGTCGGGGCCGAGTCCCGCTTTGTCAAGGGACCCGATCTGCTGTCCGGCAATACGGAAATCGGCTCCCTGATCATGTCGAACTACCGAATATTCGTGATCGCGTTTTCGGCTGCGGTGCTTTACGGAACCTGGCTCCTGATGACGCGCACCGAGTTCGGCATGAAGCTGCGCGCCGTCATTCAGAACCGCCGCATTTCCGAGTGTTACGGCATCGAGGCCAAGCGCATCTATTCCATCACCTTTGCCTACGGAGCGGGGCTGGCCGGCATCGCCGGGGCCTTGATTACCCCCTTGTTCAGCACGATCCCCACCATGGGCACGGGGCTGGTGGTCGATGCCTTCCTGGTGGTGATCGTCGGCGGCCTGGGCAGCCTGATCGGGACGGCTTCGGCGTCGGTCCTGATCGGCGAAGCGACGGCGCTGTTCTCGATCGTGATCAATGACACGCTGGGCCGCATCGCCGTTCTGGCCGGGATCATCCTGCTGATCCGCTTCCGCCCGCGGGGCCTTTTCCCAACAGATACACGCCGCTGAGGAACCCGGTATGACCTCTAGATTCCACTACGATCTCGTTGCATTCGTGATCTTTGCACTCGTGATCGCGTTCGGGGTTCCGGCCCTGATGAACTACGACGGTTTCGAACTCAACACCTTTGCCCGGTATCTTGCACTGGCAATCGTTTCCATGGCGCTGGCGCTGTCATGGGGCACCGCCGGGCTGCTTAACCTGGGACAGGCCGCGACCTTCGGCATGGGCTCGTACGCGATGGCCATGCACCTCAAGCTGCGTGCCAGCGGGGGTGTCGATGCGCTTGGGTTTGTAACCGTTGGCGTAGCCCTGCCGCTCGGTCGTGCGCTCATAAAGACCGGCACCGAGGAAGCGCTCCCGCTCGATCCGCATCGCCAGTTCGAACGCATGCGCGAATACCGAAGCGATGTCCCCCGGACCATTTGCAATCAACTGTTCCAAGACCGCCTCAACCGCCGTATCCTTGCCCTTGTCCATTCGCTCTTCTCCATGGTTGTGTTTCAACCCCATGGAATACCAGAATGGGCAGCCCCTGCTGGGGCGCGCCCCGGCAGGGGCTCATGGCCCCGGCGCCAAGCGAATTTCCAGACCTGAAGTTACACCAGCAGGAACAGACCCGCTTCAAGAACGATCTCACAAAGCTGCGCGAAAAACTCGACAACGTGCAAAAGGTGAACGACGCCAAGTTCGTTCTCATGCGGCATCGCGGGATCACGGAGAGGGAGGCCTACGATCTGATACGAAAACAGGCGATGGCCAAGCGAACGACCACGACCGAGATCGCGCAATCCATCATCAACGCCGAAAGCATCCTCAGCAACATGGGTGGGACGTGACGGCCTTTGTCCTTGCCCGGATGCGGCGAAACACCGCGATCCCGCCCCGCGCTCCGCTTTCGAAAGGCCCGGGAAAGAACCAGCCGCAGGGGCAATGGCCGGACGAAGGGCCGCGCGCGGCGGCCGGCATCGGACGTCCCTCGCTCAGGCCACCGACGCGAGATCGCTCGCGACGATCATCTTCTGGATGTCGCTGGTGCCCTCGTAGATCCGGCAGATGCGGGCATCGCGATAGATGCGTTCCATTGCGAAATCCTTTAGATAGCCATAGCCGCCATGCACCTGCAGCGCCTCGGTGGCGACCGCCTCGGCGGTTTCGGAGGCAAACAGCTTGGCCATCGCGGCCTCGGTCTTGCAGCTCTGCCCGGCATCGCGCAGCCGCGCGGCGTGATGCAGATAGGCGCGCGCCACCTCGACCCTTGTGCGCATGTCGGCCAGCCGAAAGCCAACCGCCTGATGCTCGACCAGCCGCTTGCCGAAGGTCCGGCGCTCGAGCGCGTAGGCGTGGGCATGATCGAAGGCGGCCCGGGCCAGCCCGACCGACTGCGCCGCGATCCCCAGGCGCCCGAGCTCCAGCGTGCCCATCGCCAGCGCATAGCCGCCGCCGACCTCGCCCAGCACGTGATCGTCGCCGACGAACACATTGTCGAAGCCGACCTGGCAGGTCTCCGATGCCGAGAGGCCGAGCTTGTCCTCGACCCGCAGGACCGAATAGCCGGGGGCCCCGGGCGATACCAGAAAGGCGGTGATGCGGCGGCGCGGGTCGTCGTTTTCGACGGTAGCGAAGATGATCGCCACATCCGCCGATTTTCCGTTCGACATGAACTGCTTGGTGCCGGTGAGGCGAAAGCCGCCGTCGCAGCGTTCGGCCCGCGTGGCGATGGCAAAGGCGTTCGAGCCCGCCTCGGGTTCGGTCAGGCCGAAGGCGCCGTTCATCCGCCCCTGCGCCAGCGGTTCCAGATAGCGCGCCTTCTGCCCGGCAGTGCCGAGCCGCAGCAGCGGGCTCGACACCAGCCCGTTATGCAGTGCCATCATCGCGCCGAGGCTGCCGTCGGCGGCGGAGATTTCCTCGACCGCCATGACATAGCTGACATGATCGGCGCCGACGCCGCCCAGTTCCTCGGGCACCAGCATGCCCAGGAACCCGAGCTTGCCGAGTTCCGCCATCTCGGCGCGCGGGAAGTTCTTGTTGCGGTCGCGCTCGGCCGCGGTCGGCGCCAGTTGCGCCTGCGCAAAGGCGCGGGCGCTGTCGCGGATCATCCGCTGGTCGTCGGTCAGGAGGATGTCGTGCATGTCAGGCCCTTTCCGGTTGGTCGTGTCCGCCATGAAGGATGCCGTCCGCCGCCAGCCGGGCGATCTCGGCCGCGCTCAGGCCCAGACGGGTTGCCAGGATCTCCGGCCCGTCGGCGCCCAGCGCGGGGGCGGCGGCGGCAGGCGCGGCGGGCATGGCGGCGAAGCGCACCGGCTGCGCCATCACGCGTTCGGTTTCGCCCGACACGCCCGGCACATCCGGCAGCAATGCCCGCGCGGCGACCTGCGGCCCGGATGCCGCCTCGGGCAGGGTGAGGATCGGCGAGGCGGGAACGTCGCAGGCGCGCAGACGTCCGAGCGCATCGGCGACCGGCAGCGCCCCGCTCCAGTCCTCGATGAGCGACTTCAGCGCGGCATGGTTGTCGTGGCGCGCCGCATTGTCCGAAAACCGCGGGTCCTGCGCCAGCTCGGGCCGGCCCATCGCCCCGGCGAGGCGGGAGAACTGGCGCGGATTCAGGACCGCGATGGTGAAATGCCCGTCGGCGGCGCGAAAGACGCCGAACGGTGCCCCCAGCGCGTGGCGGTTGCCCACCCGGGTCGGCGCCCGGTCGCCGTAGAGGTGCTGCGCCAGCCCCGCCGGCATGAGGTTGAACAGGCAATCGTACATCGCCACGTCGACGAACTGCCCGCGCCCCGATTGCGCCCGCGCCAGCAAGGCCGCCAGCGCGGCCCACGAGGCAAAGAGCCCCGATGCCAGATCGGCCACCGATTCCCCGGTCATCATCGGCGGACCGTCGGGATCGCCCGTCAGGTCCATGAAGCCCGTCATCGCCTGCACCACAAGATCGTAGGCCGGCAGGTCGCCCATCGGGCTGTTGCGGCCGAAGCCCGAAATCGACACCTGTACGAGGCCGGGATTGCCATCCGCGAGGCCGTCATAGCCCAGCCCCATGCTGTCCATGACGCCGGGGCGGAAATTCTCGACCAGGATGTCGCTGCCAAGCGCCAGCTCGCGGACGATCCCGCGCCCGCGATCCGAGCGCAGGTCGAGAGCCAGGCTGCGCTTGCCCCGGTTGAGCAGGCGGAACAGGCCGCCGGTGCCCTCGGAGATCGGCGGAACCTGGCGGTAGTCGTCGCCCTGCGGGGTCTCGACCTTGATCACCTCGGCGCCGAGATCGGCCAGCAGCGCGGTGCAGTACGGCCCCGCGAGCACGCGGGTGAGGTCGAGCACCCGAATTCCGTTCAGACAGGGTTTGAGCATGGCTTGCTCCGCTTCGATGGATCGGGCGGAGTATTGCAGGGCGCCAAAATAGGATAAAGAATTGAATTCCAGCAGTCAAAATAGGAAATTCCGATAATGACCACCCTGCGCCAGCTGAGATACTTCACCGCCGCCGCCCAAACCGGCAGCGCGACCGCCGCCGCGGCGATGCTCAACGTATCGCAACCCTCGGTCTCGGCCGCGATCCGCGATCTCGAGGTAACCCTCGGGCAGCCGCTGTTCGTGCGCCAGCAGGCGCGAGGGCTGGAACTCACCCCTTTCGGTACCGCCAAGGTGCGGGAGGCCCGCGACATCCTCGCCCGGATGGAAACCATGCTCGAAACCGGCGCCGGCGCCGGCCACCGCCGGCTGGTGCTCGGCTATTTCGCCACGCTCGGGCCGACCTGGGTGCCGGATATGGCGCTGCATCTGGGGCGGGCGCTGCCCGATACGGCGGTGGAGCTGCGCGAATGCGACCTCGAGGCGATCGCGCGGTTTCTCGCCAACGGGGTGATCGACTGCGCGCTCGGCTACGACATCGGCCTGCCGGCCGGAATGCATCGTATCGTGCTGACCGAGGTCACGCCGCACGCACTGCTGCCGCCCGGCCATCCGCTGGCGGCGCAGGACAGCGTCAGCCTGGCGGAACTGGCGGAATGCGACTATATCCTGATCGATCTGCCGCTCAGCCGCGAAACCCTGCTGGTTCCCTTCTGGCAGCGCGGCCTGTCGCCGCGCACCCGGCTCAAGACCGCCTCGATCGAGATGGCGCGCGGCATGGTGGCCGCCGGTCTCGGGGTGTCGCTGCTCTATACGCGGCCCGGCGCCGAGCTGTCGGCCCGGACCGAGAATGTGGTGTTCAAGCCGCTGCGGGACGATCTGCCCGGGCACCGGCTGGTCTTTGCCCATGACGCCGCCCGCCGGGACGATCCCGCCGTCGCGGCGGCGGCGCGCGCCGTCGGGCAGCATTTCGGGATTGCGGCCGAAAGCTAGGGCGTGTCGCGACGGATCGGATTCACGCCCGCCCCGGCCCCCGAGCCGGGGCCTTTGCGCCGGTGGAACGAGGTCCCGGGTCAAGCCCGGGACGGGCGTTTTCGATTGGATGCGACGGGCGGGTGATCCGATCAGGCGCGACGCGCTTTAGGTGTCGAGGCGTACCAGCGCCGCCTCGGCGCCCTCGGGCAGGTCCAGCGCGCCCTCGGCCTCCAGCGCCGTATCGCCGGGGCCGAGCGATGCCCGGCCCAGGGTCAGGATGCCGCAGACGCCATGAACCGCGAGCGTCGCGCCCGCGACCGCCTCGATCCGTTGCCGCGAGGGGCCGCGCAGGATTTCGACCGATGCGGCGCAGGCGCTGGCGCGGTAGATGACGTTCAACGCCCGCGCGGGGCCGGCGGGCAGGCGCGCGCCGACCGCCAGACCGCCGTCGAAGGCGAAGGGATCGAGCCGCCCGACAAGGCGCGGCCCATCCGGCAGATCGAGGATCGCCGGCGCCCGCCCGACAGGGGTGAAGATGCGCGCAAGGCCGGGAAAGGCCGAAAACGGCCCGTCCCGTTCGATATCGGCGAGGCTGAGCCGCCACAGCAGGCCGCGACCGTCCGATGCGCTGGCGATCTCGCGAGTCACCCCGCCGCCGTTCTTCCACGGCGACGCATCGAGCCCGGCGAAACGCCTCAGCCGCACGCGGCCGGCCTCAGCCGAAGAGCGTTGCCACGGCGCTGCGATAGGCGGCGCGGATACGCTCTTCCTCGGGGTGGCGGCCGTCGCGGACAACCCAGCGGCCGCCCACCATGACGTCGCGCACCGGGTTCTGCGTACCGCCCAGGATCCAGGCATCCAGCGCCGTGTCGGGGCCATGCCCGAGCAGGACGTTGCAATCGGGGTCGAGCATCACCAGATCGGCCCGCCGTCCCGGCACCAGCGCCCCGCCGCCCTGGCCGGAGGCCTGTTCGCCCCCCGCAAGCGCGGTGTCGAACAAGACCCGTCCGCTGTGCACGGGGTTGCCGCCGCCATCGGGCAGGGCGATCACGTTGCGCCGCCGCAGTTCCAGCCGCTTGCCGCATTCGAGGATGCGCAACTCTTCTGCCACCGAGGTGGAATAGTGGCTGTCGGTGCCGATGCCCCAGGCCCCGCCGGCGCCGTGGAATTCGGGCAGCGCGAAGAAGCCGTCGCCCATCGTCGCCTCGGTCAGCGGGCAGATGCCGGCAACCGCGCCGCTGGCCGCCGCCCCGGCGACCTCGGACGGGGCCATGTGGGTGGCGTGAACCAGGCACCAGCGATCGTCGAGCCCGATATTGTCGAGCAGCCATTGCACCGGGCGCGCGCCGAGGCCGGCCTCGACCTCGGCGACCTCGTGCGTGGTCTCCGAGACGTGGATGTGCAGCCGCGCCTGCGCGTCCATCGCATCCATGCCGGCCAGCGCCGCGCGCGCCTCATCGGGCGTCACCGCGCGCAGCGAATGCAGCGCCAGCCCGACATGCAGCGCATCGCGCCCATCGCGGCGCGCGCGCAGCGTCTCGATCAGCCGCAGATAGGCGTCGACATCGTGGACAAAGCGCGTCTGCGTCGGCTCCACCGGCTTGCCGATGCCGCCGTGCGCGTAAAGCACCGGCAGCATGGTCAGCCCGATCCCGGTCAGGTCGGCGGCGGCGATCAGCCGGTCCGACATCTCTGCCGGGTTGTCGTAGGCGCTGCCGCCGGGCCGGTGGTGGACATAGTGGAATTCGCACACGCCGGTCATGCCGAATTGCAGCATCTCGAGGTAGACCAGCGCGCCGATCGCCTCGTAGGCTTCGGGGGTCAGGCGGTCGACGGCGCGGTACATCTCCTTGCGCCAGGTCCAGAGGTTGTCCTCGGCGCGCTCGCCGCTGACGAATTCGGTGCGCCCGGCAAGCGCGCGCTGGAAGGCGTGCGAGTGCAGGTTCGAAAGGCCCGGTACGCCAAAGCCGCGCAGGCGCGTCGGCGTGCCGCCCCGGGGCCGGGTGCCCGAGACCGACGCGATGGTGCCGTCCGGCCCGATTTCGACATAGCCGGGCGAGAGCCAGCCGCCGGGCTGGTGCAGATGCTCGACCTCGTAGATGTTCGACATGGGGGCTTTCCTCACATTCCCGTCCGGGCCGCGCCGTCCTTACGCATCGCTGCCGGCGTCGCGAAACACCACCC
>CAZNMK010000035.1:0-12571 GCA_964574045.1 uncultured Roseovarius sp.
GCTCGGCCTCGGATTCGAGGTCGATGTTCTGCAGCATCTCGCGGATCGCCTCGGCACCGATATTGGCGGTAAAGGCGTCCATGCCATAGGCGTCCTGGGCGTCCATGAACTCTTCCTCGGTCAGCATCTGACCGTAGGTGAGGTCGGTAAGGCCCGGCTCGATGACCACGTAGTTCTCGAAATAGAGCACCCGCTCCAGGTCACGCAGCGTCATGTCCAGCATCAGGCCGATGCGGGAGGGCAGCGATTTCAGGAACCAGATATGGGCGCAGGGCGCGGCAAGTTCGATATGGCCCATGCGCTCGCGCCGGACCTTTTGCAGCGTCACCTCGACGCCGCATTTCTCGCACACGACACCGCGGTATTTCATCCGCTTGTACTTGCCGCAAAGGCACTCGTAATCCTTGATCGGCCCAAAGATGCGGGCACAGAACAGGCCGTCGCGCTCGGGCTTGAAGGTACGGTAGTTGATGGTCTCGGGCTTCTTGATCTCGCCGTAAGACCAGCTGAGAATACGCTCTGGGCTGGCCAGCGATACCCCGATTTCATCGAACACCTTGGCCGGCGCGTTCGGGTTGAACGGGTTGTTCATCAGTTCCTGGTTCATCTTCTATTCCTTCGGTCAGGTGCGGGGGAGAGGCGGGGTCGGCGGGGTCGGGCCCGCCGTCATTCCGCGTCTTCCTCCTCCGCGTCCAGGAGTTCCATGTTGAGGCCGAGGCCGCGCACTTCCTTCACCAGCACGTTGAAGCTTTCGGGCACGCCGGCCTCGAAGCTGTCCTCGCCCTTGACGATCGACTCGTAGACCTTGGTGCGTCCGGCGACGTCGTCGGATTTCACTGTCAGCATCTCCTGCAGGGTATAGGCCGCGCCGTAGGCCTCGAGCGCCCAGACCTCCATCTCGCCGAAGCGCTGGCCGCCGAACTGGGCCTTGCCGCCCAGCGGCTGCTGGGTGACCAGGCTGTAGGGGCCGGTCGAACGGGCGTGAATCTTGTCGTCGACGAGGTGGTGCAGCTTGAGCAGGTACTTGACGCCCACCGTCACCGGCCGGCTGAACCGCTCGCCGGTGCGGCCGTCATACAGCACCGACTGCCCCGACTGGTCGAAGCCCGCGCGCACCAGCGCGTCGTTGACGTCGGCCTCCTTGGCGCCGTCGAAAACCGGCGTCGCGATGGGCACCCCGCGGGTGACGTTGCCGGCGGCCTCGACCAGCGCGTCCTCGTCCATGCCGGCGATGCCCTCGTCATAGACATCGTCGCCATAGGCGAGGCGCATCGCCTCGCGCACCGGCGTGAGGTCGCCCGAACGCCGGTATTCCTGCAGCGCCTCGTCGATCCTGAGGCCCAGGCCGCGCGCCGCCCAGCCCATGTGGGTCTCGAGGATCTGGCCCACGTTCATCCGGCTGGGCACGCCCAGCGGGTTGAGGCAGATATCGACCGGCGTGCCATCGGCGAGGAACGGCATGTCCTCCATCGGCACCACCTTGGAAATCACGCCCTTGTTGCCGTGGCGCCCGGCCATCTTGTCGCCGGGCTGGAGCTTGCGCTTGACGGCGATGAAGACCTTTACCATCTTCATCACCCCCGGCGGCAGATCGTCGCCGCGGCGGACCTTTTCGACCTTGTCCTCGAACCGCGCCTCGAGCGTGCGCTTTTGCGCCTCGTACTGGGCATTCAATGCTTCGACGATCTGCGCGTCGCCCTCGTCCTTGAGCGCCAGCTGCCACCACTGGCCGCGCGACAGCGTTTCCAGCAGGTCCTGGGTGATCTCGGAGTTGGCCTTGACGCCCTTGGGGCCCTTGACCGCCACCTTGCCCAGCAGCAGGTCCCTCAGCCGCGCATAGATGTTGCGGTCGAGGATCGCCAGCTCGTCGTCGCGGTCGCGGGCCAGGCGCTCGACCTCTTCGCGCTCGATCTGTAACGCGCGCTCGTCCTTCTCCACCCCGTGGCGGTTGAAGACGCGCACCTCGACAACGGTGCCGTAGTCGCCCGGCTTGACGCGCAGCGAGGTGTCGCGCACGTCGCTGGCCTTTTCGCCGAAAATGGCGCGCAAGAGCTTTTCCTCGGGCGTCATCGGGCTTTCGCCCTTGGGGGTGATCTTGCCCACCAGAATATCGCCCGGCTGCACGTCGGCGCCGATATAGACGATGCCGGCCTCGTCGAGGTTCCTCAGCGCCTCCTCGCCCACGTTGGGGATGTCGCGGGTGATTTCCTCGGGCCCAAGCTTGGTATCGCGGGCGGCGACCTCGAATTCCTCGATATGGATCGAGGTAAAGACGTCATCGCGCGCGATGCGCTCGGAAATCAGGATCGAGTCCTCGAAATTGTATCCGTTCCAGGGCATGAAGGCCGTGACCACGTTCTTGCCCAGCGCCAGCTCGCCCAGATCGGTCGATGGTCCGTCGGCGACGACCTCGCCCTTGGTGACGCTCTGGCCCACCTTGACCAGCGGCTGCTGGTTGATGCAGGTGTTCTGGTTCGAGCGCTGGAACTTTCGCATGCGATAGATGTCGACCCCGGGATCGCCGATCTCGAGATCCTCCGTCGCGCGGATCACGATCCGCTGCGCATCGACCTGGTCGATCACGCCGGCGCGGCGCGCCAGCACCGCGGCGCCCGAATCGCGGGCAACCACGCCCTCGATCCCGGTGCCCACCAGCGGCGCCTCGGCGCGCAGCGTCGGCACGGCCTGGCGCTGCATGTTCGAGCCCATCAGCGCGCGGTTGGCGTCGTCGTTTTCCAGAAACGGGATCAGCGACGCGGCCACCGACACCAGCTGTTTGGGGCTCACGTCGATCAGGTCGACCTGATCCACCGGGGCCAGCATGTATTCGCCGGACTGGCGGGTGTTGACCATCTCGTTGACGAACTTGCCCTTCTTGTCGAGCGTGGCGTTGGCCTGGGCCACCGTATGGCGCATCTCCTCGGTCGCGGACATGTAGACCACCTCGTCGGTCACCTGCCCGGCCTTGACCTTGCGGTAGGGGGTTTCGATGAAGCCGTACTTGTTGACGCGCGCAAAGGTGGCAAGGCTGTTGATCAGGCCGATATTGGGGCCTTCGGGCGTTTCGATCGGGCACATCCGGCCGTAATGGGTGGGGTGCACGTCGCGCACCTCGAAGCCCGCGCGTTCGCGCGTCAGCCCGCCCGGACCCAGCGCCGACAGGCGGCGCTTGTGCGTCACCTCGCTGAGCGGGTTGGTCTGGTCCATGAACTGCGACAGCTGGCTCGAGCCGAAGAATTCGCGCACCGCCGCCGCCGCCGGCTTGGCGTTGATCAGGTCCTGCGGCATCACCGTGTCGATCTCGACCGAGGACATGCGCTCCTTGATCGCGCGCTCCATCCGCAAGAGGCCGACGCGGTACTGGTTTTCCATCAGCTCGCCCACCGAACGCACCCGGCGGTTGCCGAGATGGTCGATATCGTCGACCTCGCCGCGGCCGTCGCGCAGATCGACCAGCGCCTTGATGCAGGCGACGATGTCCTCGCGGTCGAGCGTGCGCTGCGTGTCCGGCTTGTCGAGGTCGAGACGCATGTTCATCTTGACCCGGCCCACGGCCGACAAGTCATAGCGCTCGGGGTCGAAAAAGAGCGTGTCGAAAAGCGCCGAGGCCGCCTCTTCGGTCGGCGGCTCGCCCGGGCGCATGACGCGGTAGATGTCCATGAGCGCGGTCTCGCGGTTCATGTTCTTGTCCGCGGCCATGGTGTTGCGCATGTAGGGGCCGACATTGATGTTGTCGATGTCCAGCACCGGGATCTCGGTAACGCCGGCGTCGATCAGCTCCTTGACGGTGCCGCCGGTCAGTTCGCCGTCCTTGTCGCGCTCGATGGTCAGCTCGTCGCCGGCCTCGACATGGATCGCGCCGGTCTTCTCGTCGATGATGTCGCGGGCGGCGAACTTGCCGGCGATCTGGTCGAAGGGCACCAGCAGGTCGCTGACCTTGCCCTCGTCGATGAGTTTCTTCACCGCCCGCGGGGTGACCTTCTTGCCGGCCTCGGCGATCACCGCGCCGGTCTTGGCATCGACCAGATCGAAGGTCGGCCGGGTGCCGCGCGCGCGCTCGGGAAAGAACTTGGTGACCCAGCCCTTCTTCTTCTTCAGCTTGTAGCCGACGGTATCGTAATAGGCATCCATGATGCCTTCCTGGTCGAGCCCCAGCGCGTAAAGAAGCGTCGTAACCGGCAGCTTGCGGCGGCGGTCGATGCGGGCAAAGACGATGTCCTTGGCGTCGAACTCGAAATCCAGCCACGAGCCGCGATAGGGGATGATCCGGCAGGCAAAGAGCAGCTTGCCCGAGGAATGCGTCTTGCCCTTGTCATGGTCGAAGAACACGCCGGGCGAACGGTGCATCTGGCTGACGATGACCCGTTCGGTGCCGTTGACGATAAAGGTGCCGTTGGGCGTCATCAGGGGCATGTCGCCCATGAAGACGTCCTGTTCCTTGATGTCCTTGACCGAGCGCGCGCCGGTATCCTCGTCGAGGTCGAACACGATGAGCCGCAGCGTGACCTTCAAGGGCGCGCTGTAGGTCATGTCCCGCTGCATGCACTCGTCGACGTCGTATTTCGGCTTTTCCAGCTCGTAGGCGACGAATTCCAGAACCGCGGTCTCGTTGAAATCCTTGATCGGAAAGACCGACTGGAAAACGCCCTTGATGCCTTCGCCGTCCTGCGGGTCGGGCGCGTCGCCCGAATTCAGGAACAGGTCATAGGATGATTTCTGCACCTCGATGAGGTTCGGCATCTCCAGCACTTCGCGGATCTTGCCGAAATATTTGCGAAGACGTTTCTGGCCAAGGTAGGTTTCGGGCATGGGGTACGCGCGTCCTTGTCTGGTTCTCGCGCCACCGTCCGGGCTGGGACAGGCCCGGCGGCGGCGCAGACTGGGGGTCGGTGCGGATCCATCCCTGAGGCGTCGCCCAGAACGCCTCGCTCGATCCGCCGGTCCGACCTTCCGGAACGTGCAGATCCTGCACGTTCGGGAAGAGCGTCCCGTTTCGGGTGGTATCGCGGCCTCAGGTCATGCCACCGCCTCGACCCCGTTTTCGCCGCCGGCCGCGCCGAGCCGGGCCTCGATCCCACGCCACGCGGCAAGGACGCTTTCCTCGAACCGTGCGCGCGAATAGCGCTGCGAAACGACCCTTGACGCGGTTTCGCGCAGCGCATCGAGCCGCGCCGGATCGCGGTCGTACTCGGCCACCGCCCCGCGCACCGCCTCGATCATGGCCGGGAAATCCGAATCCGGCACCTTGATGCCGGTCTCGGCGGTGAAATATTCCTCGCCGCCGACGCCGGCATAGCCGATCACGATGCAGCCCGCCTTCATCGCCTCGGCAGGCGGCAGGCCAAAGCCCTCGCGCTGGGAAAACGACAGGAACACCAGCGCCTCGCGGAACTGCCGGCTCAGCGCATCGGGCGAGAGCCCCGCCATCTCGACGATCTCCCAGCCGGCGAGTTCGGGCATCGAGCGCAGCGCCGCGACGACGAAGCCCGCTTCCTCGGGCCGCTTGCGCGGCATGTAGGCGATCCGGCGCTTCTTGTCGCGCGCATAGGCCAGGCCCGGCTGCGCGACATGCAGCGTAACCCGTTCGGCCGGGGCGTCGAGGACGTATTTCAGCGCCGCGGCGCTGGCCTCGGAGGTTGCGAAACCGGCGGCGACGCGGCCAAGGGCGGCGGCGTCCGTATCCCAGTGGCGCGCCAGCGCCAGCCCCTGCGCATCCTGCGCCGCCAGCACAATGGGGTTGTCGGGATAGACCCGCGCGACCTCGGTCAGGCAGAATTCGGGCGCGACGATCACGTCGCCGGGCCGGGGCCGGCGCAGCGCGTTGACCGCACGTCCCAGGCGCGCCGGCCACCCGGATAACTTCTTTCTCAGCCGCGTCAGGCGCCGCTCGAACGGGTCGATCAGCGACGCCAGCGCCGGGTCGCGGTAGGCCGGCCCGTCATAGGGCCAGAAACCATAGGCATAGGACTGGCTGGCATAGACCGGCGCGGCGTCATGGCCGGCCCCGCGCAGCACGTCCACGACCTGCAGCAGCACGTTGATCCCGCCGACGGGCGCGGTCGCCTCGGGCAGGGGAAACAGATATGCGCGGGCGCTGGTCATGGGTCTTGCGTCGTTCCCCTTGCCCCGGCCGGACCGCGCGGGTCCGATACGGGGGCCTCAGAAGCGCAAAGAAACGCCGGAGCGCTTCTTGCAAGGATTCCGTACCGGCGGCGCGGGGGCGTTGCGCCCCGCGCCGCCGGATGTGATTACTTGAGCTCGACTTCGGCGCCGGCGGCTTCCAGCTTGCCCTTGAGCGTTTCGGCTTCCTCCTTGGAAACCTGTTCCTTGACGGCCTTGCCGCCAGCCTCGACCAGGTCCTTGGCTTCCTTCAGGCCAAGGCCGGTGATCGCGCGGACCTCCTTGATGACGTTGATCTTCGACGCGCCGGCCGATTTCAGGATAACGTCGAATTCGGTCTGCTCTTCGGCAGCACCGGCACCGGCGCCGGCGTCGGCCGGGCCGGCAACCATCACGGCGCCGCCGGCGGCGGGCTCGATGCCGTATTCGTCCTTGAGGATGGTTTTCAGTTCTTGCGCCTCGAGAAGGGTCAGACCCACGATCTCTTCGGCCAGTTTTTTCAGATCAGCCATGTTTTCAGCTCTTTTTCCGTTTGTAAGATGTGTTCCAACGCCGGGCAGCGGCCCAAACGCGGATCGTTTCCAGTTGCCTTATGCCGCTTCGGCCTTCTCTTCGATGGTCGAAAGAATGCCCGCGATATTCGCGGCCGGCGCGCCAATGGCCCCGGCGATGTTCGCGGCAGGTGCGCCGATGCAGCTCGCGATCTGAGCGATGAGCTCTTCGCGCGAGGGCATCTTCGCCACCGCCTCGACACCGCCGCGATCCAGCGCCGTCTCACCCATCGCACCGCCAAGGATTTCGAACTTGGGATTGTCCTTGGCGAACTTCTCGGCGACCCGGGCGGCCGCCACGGGATCTTCGGAGAAGGTGAGCACGGTCATGCCCGAGAGGTAATCGGCAATGCTTGCGCACGGCTTGCCCTCGAGGGCGATCTTGGCGAGCCTGTTCTTGGCGACGCGCACGCAAGCCTCCGCATCGCGCGCACGCGCGCGAAGGTCCTGCATCTCGGCAACTGTAAGACCCGCGTAGTGGGCAACCACTACGACGCCAGAGCTTTCGAAGATCTGGCCGAGTTCCTCGACCACTTTCTCTTTCTGGGCTCTATCCACAGTTTCACTCCAACAATGGAGGGGTTTTTCCCCTCCGGCTCCTTGTTTGCCCCGGGACTTGTCCGGGGTTCGGGTCCAGTATCCGGGTCCCGAGACCAAGATCACCCGAGGGCGCACCCCGGCGTGACATCTCAAACTCGTTCCCCGTCTCAGGAAGGAATTACCGGCCCGGACCTGATCCGCGCCAACCCTCCGTCTCGGACAGGACGGGGCCGCTGACGGCCCCGCCATTCGCCCCGGGCCGATGACCCGGGACAAATTCCACTATTCCGACGCGGCGTTCGCGACGTCGATGCTGACACCCGGCCCCATGGTCGAGGTCAGCGAAATCTTCTTCATGTACGTGCCCTTGGCGCCGCTGGGCTTGGCCCGGCTCACCGCCGAGATGAAGGCGCGGACATTCTCGACAAGCTTGCCCTCGTCGAACGATGCCTTGCCGATGCCGGCATGGACGATCCCGCCCTTGCCGGCCTTGAACTGCACCTCGCCGCCCTTGGCAGCCTTGACGGCGTCGGCCACGTCCATCGTCACCGTGCCGACCTTGGGGTTCGGCATCAGGTTGCGCGGGCCGAGTATCTTGCCCAGGCGGCCGACGACCGGCATCATGTCCGGGGTGGCGATGCAGCGGTCGAACTCGATCGTGCCGCCCTGGACGGTTTCCATCAGGTCCTCGGCACCGACGATGTCGGCGCCGGCCTCGCGGGCCTCGTCGGCCTTGGGACCGCGGGCGAAGACCGCCACGCGAACGTCCTTGCCGGTGCCGTTGGGCAGGCCGACGACGCCGCGCACCATCTGGTCGGCGTGGCGGGTATCGACGCCGAGGTTGAGCGCGATCTCGACCGTCTCGTCGAATTTCGCGGTGGCGTTCGACTTGATCAGCTTGACGGCCTCTTCGACCGTCAGGTTCGACTTGCCGGCGACGGCCTCGCGGGCGGCGCGGGTACGTTTTCCGAGTTTCGCCATCTTACTTCACCTCGATGCCCATGGACCGCGCGCTGCCCTGAATGATCTTCATGGCCGCTTCGACGTCGTTGGCGTTGAGGTCCTTCCACTTGGCCTCGGCGATCTCGCGCAGCTGCTTGGGGCTGACGGTGGCCACGGTTTCGCGGCCCGGCGTCTTGGAGCCGGATTTGAGCTTGGCGGCCTTCCTGAGATAGTAAGACGCCGGCGGCGTCTTGATGTCCATCTCGAAGGACTTGTCCTGGTAATAGGTGATCACGGTCGGGCACGGGGCGCCGGGTTCCATGTCCTGCGTCTTGGCGTTGAACGCCTTGCAGAACTCCATGATGTTGATGCCGCGCTGACCCAGCGCCGGCCCCACCGGCGGGGACGGGTTCGCCTGGCCTGCAGGAACCTGCAGCTTCATCTTTCCAGCCAGTTTCTTGGCCATCCGGCCTCTCCTTTCGTCCAACTGCCGCAAGGCGCGCCCCGCGGTCCTTCAGGTTGTGTGGTCCGGCCCGGACATCGCGACGCCCCGGCCTCCCACATTCACGTCCCGGCCACCCGGGGCATTTCCGGGGGGCGCGCATCGCCGCCGCCCCGCCCCGCCGGTCACGACTGTTTCGTGACCTGCGTGTATTCCAGCTCGACCGGGGTTTCCCGGCCGAAGATCGACACCATCACCTTGAGGCGCTGGTTGTCGTCGTCGATCTCCTCGACCATGCCGTCGAAATCCTCGAACGGCCCGTCGTTGACCTTGACCTTCTCGCCGATCTCGAACGAGATCAGGGTGCGCGGGGCCTCTTCGCCCTCCTGCACGCGGTTGAGGATGGCGTTCACCTCGGCGTCGCGCATAGGCATCGGCCGCCCCTGCGGCCCGAGAAAGCCGGTGACGCGGTTGATCGAGTTGATCAGGTGATAGCCGCGGTCCGACATTTCCATGTGCACCAGCACGTAGCCCGGCATGAAGCGCCGCTCGGCGGTCACCTTCTTGCCGCGGCGCACCTCGATAACCTCTTCGGTGGGCACCAGAACCTCGTCGATTTCATCCTCGAGCCCCTGTTCGGCCACGGACTGCCTGATCTGCTCGGCGATCTTCTTTTCGAAATTCGAAAGAACGCTGACCGAGTACCACCGCTTCGCCATTGTCGAACCAAATCCTGTCAAGTCCGGTCTGCGCCGGAGGTCTTTGCTTGTTTTCAGGCACTTAGCCCGGACCCGCCCAAACGAAAATCGGCGCGCAACACGAATCGCCGCGCGCCAAGGGTCGGAATACCCGGGTGGCCTACCGCCGATTGCGGCCGAATTCAAGGGGCCGGGCGGATTTTTTCGGTCAGCCGAAAAAGCCCAGAATGCCCTGCAGGCCGGTACGGATGAGCAGATCGACGAGGGCAAAGAAGATCGCCGTCAGCGTGGCCATGATGAAGACCATGACCGTCGTCAGGACCACCTCGCGCCGGGTCGGCCAGACGACCTTGGAAATCTCCGAACGGGTCTGCTGGATGAACTGGAGCGGGTTGGTCTTGGCCATTTGCCTTGGTGCCCTGATTGCGATTGCCTGTCGCGCGGACATACGCGCATGGGCGCACAAGTTCAAGGGCCGAAGGCGCCCGATGCGGCGAACCGTGCCGGCCTCAGCCCATCCCCGGCGACAGAGGCTCGGACAGATCGGGCCAGGCCAGCCGGTCGGCCACAACCGCCGGCAGCAGGTCGAGCACGCGATCGACCCCGACGGCGGCACGGTCGGCCGCGCGCCGCAGCCGTTCCGCCGTGCGCGGATGCTTGCGGGCAAAACGCCGCCAGCGCCCGCCGGCAACCGCCCGGCGCAGCAGCAGCGTCACGGCGACCGCGGACCCGATCAGCAGCAGTGCGGCAACGCCGATCAGGACCGGCCACAGCAGCGCCGCCAGCAACAACCCGAGGACGGCCCCGTGAACCGGCCGCAGGCGCGCCAGCAGGCCGCGATGCGTTTGCTCGTCCTCGCCCAGCGCCGAGCCCTCCAGCAAGGCGGCGCGCAGCCGGGCCTCGACCGGGTCCTTGCGGCATGCGGCCGGTTCCGGCTCCCTTTCGGCCGGCGTGCGAATCGCGGTCCTTGCCGGAGGCGTGGCTGTCGCGGCGTTCTGCGCGCGCGGCTGGGGCGTGCGGGCGGGGCGTGGGGCGGCGGGCATGCGCGGGGGCATGGCCGGTGCCGCGGCCTCCGGCGCCGCGGCGGCGGAGGCCCGCCCCATCAGCCGGCTGACGATCAGCTCGGCGTTCTTCTGCGCGATCTCGTCGGTCAACGCATCGGGCGGCGGCGGGCTTCGCAGCTCTTCCGAGTCATGGGGCAGATGCGGGTTGGGTCTGGACACGACAATATACCTGGTCATGGCAACGCTCTTTCGAACCGCTCCGCCGCCGGACCTGCCCGGATCGGTTCACCGGGCGGCGGCGTCGGAACGAAGGTTTTTTTGCGGTTCAATTATGGCGAAATGGTGGCAAAAACCGAGGCTTCGCCACGTTTGCCCGGATCGGAACGTCTTTCCGCCGCAATTGCGGAAACAGTGTGCGCCCGGCCAAAAGACTGTTTCCGCGACCGCGCATCGGGGCATGCCAGAGCCGAACTGCCCCCCGCCCGCCGGGGCGCCCGATTCGGCCGGGCCGGGCGGCCTTGACAACCGCGCCGCGCCCGGCCTCACTGGAACGGTCGTCGCCAGAACCGAGGGAGCGGTCCGCCGTGAGCCATATCTTTCCCCGCCACTGCCATGCCGAGCTGCCCACCGCCGTGGGCGGCGACGGCTGCTTTCTGATCGACGCCGAGGGGCGGCGCTATTTCGACGGATCGGGCGGCGCGGCGGTGTCGTGCCTGGGCCATTCCAACGCCCGCGTCGCGGCGGCAGTGCAGGCGCAGGTGGCGACCCTCGCCTTTGCCCATACCGGGTTCTTCACGTCCGAGCCGGCCGAGGCGCTGGCCGATCTGCTGATCGCGCACGCGCCGGGGCGGCTCGACCGGGTCTACCTGGTCTCGGGCGGCTCCGAGGCGGTGGAATCGGCGATCAAGCTGGCGCGGCAATACCACGTCGAACGGGGCGAGCCGCAGCGCCGCCACCTGATCGCGAGACGCCAGAGCTATCACGGCAACACGCTGGGGGCGCTGTCGGCCGGGGGCAACGCCTGGCGGCGGGCGCAGTTCGCGCCGCTTTTGGTCGAGGTAAGCCATATCGCTCCGTGCTACGAATATGCCGAGCGCGCCGAGGGCGAAAGCCTGGCCGAATACGGCCGGCGCACCGCGCAGGAGCTCGAGGACGAAATCCTGCGGCTCGGCCCCGACACGGTGATGGCTTTCGTCGCCGAGCCGGTGGTCGGCGCGACGCTGGGCGCGGTGCCGGCGGTCGAGGGCTATTTCGCGCGCATCCGCGACATCTGCGACCGCTACGGGGTGCTCCTCATCCTCGACGAGGTGATGTGCGGGATGGGCCGCACCGGGCACCTCTTCGCCTGCGGGGCCGATGGCATCGCGCCCGACATCGCGTGCATCGCCAAGGGGCTGGGCGCGGGCTATCAGCCGATCGGCGCGATGCTGTGCACCGACACCGTCTACGACACCATCGCGCGCGGATCGGGTTTCTTCCAGCACGGGCATACCTATCTCGGCCATCCGGTGGCGGCGGCGGCGGGGCTCGCCGTGCTGAGCGAGCTGGTCGAGCGCGACCTGCCGGCGCAGGTGCGCGCGCGCGGCGCCTGCCTGCAATCGCTCCTGCAGGCGCGCTTCGGCCAGCATCCGCATGTCGGCGACATCCGCGGGCGCGGCCTGTTTTGGGGGCTGGAATTCGTCGCCGACCGGGACGGCAAGACGCCGTTCGCGCCGGAAAGAGGCGTCGCCGGAAAACTGAAAAGGGCCGCCCTTGCCGAGGGGCTGATCTGCTATCCGATGGCCGGCACGCGCGACGGGCGGCTGGGCGATCACGTGATGCTGGCGCCGCCCTTCATCGCCACCGAGGCCGAACTCGACGATGCCGTCGGCCGGCTGGGCCGGGCGCTCGATTCGGTGCTCGAAACCGTCGCCGCATGATCGGGAACTTGGCAGGGGCAGCAGGGCTCGAACCCGCGACCTACGGTTTTGGAGACCGTCGCTCTACCAGCTGAGCTATACCCCTGAAGCCGGGCCTTCGTTTACTTGCGCGCCCGCGTCATTGCAAGACCGATTTCGGCCATGGCCGCCGGTACCCGGCACGGTCGGGACAGGCCCCGCTTGCCGACGCGGGCCCCGGCCCGGGGCCGGGGCGGGCGAGGGATCGGAGCGTGCGAAACGCAAAGGGGCCGCCCCAAAGGGCGGCCCCGACGATACCGGCGGGACGCCTTGCGCCCCCCTCGCGTCACTCGAGGATCTTCGAGACGACGCCGGAGCCCACCGTGCGGCCGCCCTC
>CAZNMK010000036.1:0-2996 GCA_964574045.1 uncultured Roseovarius sp.
ACCGGATGGTGAGCTATTACCGCTGGCTGCGGGTGCAGGAATTCGACCATCCGGCGGTCCGGCTGGCGAAATCGCGCGATTTCGGAGGCTTCCTGGCCGCACCGCACACCCGTGAAGCCATCGCCGCCAACCCGTATGGCCGCTATGTCACCGCCGCCGACGGGTATGAGCATTGCCGCGCCTTCATCCGGCTTGAACGCTTCGCGCAAGATGCAGAACCGCTCTGGGCGCATCTCGGCTTTCGCCTCGATCTGCCCCGCGTCAATGTCTCGGACCGGCACCGCGATTACCGGCGCTACTACTCGGACCGGGACGCCGCCCGCGTGGCAAGGCTTTGCGCCGCCGACATCGCGCGCTTTGGCTACAGCTTCGGCTGAGGGGCCTTCCCCCCAACTTCATCTTGCCAAAAATACTCAAATTTACATCGCGCGCGGCCTGGTCATACGTCCCTCAGGCCGCTGCCCGCGTACCGAACCGGCCGTAAAAGCTCTCGCCCGACTGCGCCATCTCGCGCACCAGTCCGGGCGTGGCAAAGCGCGGCCCGAACGCCGCCGCCAGCGCGTCGCAACGCCGCGCGGCCTCGTCCGCGCCCAGCATGTCGAGCCAGGAAAACGGCCCCCCCGACCACGGTGCGAAGCCCCAGCCGAGGACGGCGCCGACATCGCCCTCGCGGATGTCCTCGAGCACGCCCTCCTCCAGCGCGCGCACGGCCTCGAGCACCTGCGCGAACATCAGCCGGTCCTGCACCCGCTCCAGCGCCGGCTGCTCGGCCGCGCGCGGGAACCGCTCGGTGAGCCCCGGCCAGTAGCCCAGCCGCTTGCCGCGCTCGTCGTAGTCGTAAAAGCCCTTGCCGGCCTTGCGCCCCAGCCGGCCCTCGTCCTCCATCCAGAAGACGACCTCATCCACCGCCGCGTCGGGATAATCGTCGCCCATCGCCGCGCGGGTCGCGCGCGCGATCCTGGCGCCCAGCTCGATCGAGGTCTCGTCGACCAGCTGCAGCGGTCCGACCGGAAAGCCCAGCTGCCGCGCGGCGTTGTCGATCAGCGCCGGCTCCACGCCCTCGGCCACCATGCGCAGCCCCTCGTTTATGTAGGGGATGATGCAGCGGTTGGCGTAGAAGAAGCGGGCGTCGTTCACCACGATCGGGGTCTTGCGGATCTGGCGCACGAAATCGAGCGCCTTGGCCACCGCGCGCGGGCCGGTTTGCCGGCCCTTGATGATCTCGACCAGAAGCATCTTTTCGACCGGGGAAAAGAAGTGAATGCCGATGAACTGCTCGGGCCTGTCGCTGGCGCGGGCCAGATCGGAAATCGGAAGGGTCGAGGTGTTGGTGGCGAAGATGCAGTCGTCGCCCACCTGCGCCAGCGCCGCCCTGGTGACTTCGGCCTTGACCTCGGGGTCTTCGAACACCGCCTCGACGATCAGGTCGCAGCCCTTCAGTGCGGTGTAATCGGCGGTGGCGGCGATGCGTCCCAGCACCTGCGTCTTCGTTTCTTCGGTCGCCTTGCCGCGCTTGATGCCCTTGTCCATGTATTGCGCGGTATAGGCCTTGCCCCGGTCGGCGGCGTCCCGGTCCCGGTCGATCAGCACCACCTCGATGCCGGCCTGCGCCGACACCAGCGCGATGCCCGCGCCCATCATACCGGCGCCCAGCACGCCCATCTTGCGCACCTTCTGGTCGGGCGCGTCGGGGCGGTTGGCGCCCTTTTCCAGCGCCTCCTTGTTGATGAAGAGCGAGCGAATCATCGCGCTCGACGAGGGGTTCATGAGGATGTTGGTGAACCACCGCGCCTCGATCCTCAAAGCGGTGTCGAAGGGCACCAGCGCGCCCTCATAGACCGCCGAGAGAAGGGCCCTGGCGGCCGGGAACGCGCCCTGCGTGCGGCCCTGCACCATCGCGCTGGCGCCGACGAAGGTCATGAAGCCCGCCGGATGATAGGGCGCACCGCCGGGCATCCTGTAGCCCTTTTCGTCCCAGGGCTTGACGATCTGAGGTTCGGACAGAACCCATTCGCGGGCCTTGTCCAAGAGCTCGTGCGCCGGCACGACCTCGTCGACCACGCCGGCGGATTTGGCCTTCTTGGGGTCGTTCAGCTTGCCCTCCAGAAGCAGCGGTGCCGCCGCCATCGCGCCCAGCTTGCGCACCAGCCGCGTGGTGCCGCCCATGCCGGGAAAGATGCCGATCATGATCTCGGGCAGGCCGATCTTGGCGCGCGGGTTGTCGGCGGCAAAGATGCGGTGGCAGGCGAGCGGGATTTCCAGCCCGATGCCCAGCGCCGTGCCCGGCAGCGCCGCGGCGATGGGCTTGCCGCCGCGGTTCCTGTCGTCCATGCCGGCGCGTTCGATCTTGCGCAGGATGGCGTGGGTGGCCATCAGCCCGTCGAAGAGGCCGCGCGCCGGATCGTCGCCGGCGCTTTCCTTCATCCGGGCGATGACGTTGAGGTCCATCCCCCCCGCGAACGAGCCCTCCTTGCCCGAGGTGATTACGATGCCCTTGACCGCATCGTCCGAAAGCGCGTCGTCGATCAGCCCCTCCAGCACCGGCCAGGCCTCCATCGTCATCACGTTCATCGACTTGCCCGGCGTGTCCCAGGCGATCACCGCGACGCCGTCGGCGCCCTTATCCATCGTGAAATCGGTCATGTCCTTCATCTCCTTTCCGGCCGGCGTCAGACGCGCTCGATGATCGTCGCCGCGCCCATGCCCGAGGCGACGCAGAGCGTGGCGAGGCCGGTGGCCTTGTCCGCGCGCTCCATCTCGTCGAGAAGCGTGCCGAGGATCATCGCCCCGGTGGCGCCCAGCGGGTGGCCCATCGCGATGGCGCCGCCGTTGACGTTGACCCGCGCCTGATCGACGCCGAAGGCCTGGCAGAACCGCAGCACCACGGCCGAAAACGCCTCGTTCACCTCGAAAAGGTCGATGTCCTCGATCTCCATCCCGGCATCCGTCAGCGCCTTTCTGGTCGCCGGCACCGGGCCGGTCAGCATGATGGTGGG
>CAZNMK010000036.1:3006-12415 GCA_964574045.1 uncultured Roseovarius sp.
GGCCGGACGCCGGCATGGGCATAGCCCAGCACGCGGGCGCGGGGTTTGAGGCCCCATGCCTCGCCGAACGCCTTGCTGCCCACCAGCACGCCCGCCGCCCCGTCGACGATGCCGCTGGAATTGCCGGCGTGGTGGATGTGCTCGATGCGTTCCAGATGCGGGTATTTCAGTTTCGCCACCGCGTCGAAGCCCGGCATCGCCTCGCCCATCTCCTTGAAGCTGGGCCTGAGCGCGCCGAGGCTCTGCATGTCGGTCTCGGGGCGCAGGTGTTCGTCGCGCTCGAGGATGGTCAGACCGTTCACGTCCTTGACCGGCACGATCGAGCGGTCAAAGCGGCCCTCCTCCCACGCCTTGGCCGCGCGGCGCTGCGACTGCACCGCCAGCGCGTCGGCGTCGTCGCGGGAAAACCCGTATTCGGTGGCGATGATGTCGGCGGAAATGCCCTGGGGGACGAAATAGCTCTTCATCGCCACCGATGGATCGACGGCGATGGCCGCGCCGTCCGAACCCATCGCCACGCGGCCCATCATCTCGACCCCGCCGGCGATATAGCCCGCGCCCGCGCCCGCGCGCACCTGGTTGGCGGCGAGGTTCACCGCCTCGAGCCCCGAGGCGCAGAAACGGTTGATGGCAAGGCCCGGTATCGCCTCGTCCAGATCCGAGGCCAGCACCGCGGTACGGGCAAGGCAGCCGCCCTGCTCGCCGACCTGGGTGACGTTGCCCCAGATCACGTCCTCGACGGCGTGGCCCTCGAGCCCGTTGCGGTCCTTGAGCGCATTCAGCACCTCGACCGACAGCCGCAGGCTGGTCACTTCGTGCAGGGCGCCGTCCTTGCGGCCCCTGCCGCGCGGCGTGCGCACGGCGTCGTAGATATAGGCGTCGGTCATCTCGTCTCCTTTCCCGGATCGCGATCCGCCGGCGAACCCGGCATCAGATCGTAGGGGTGTTTCCAGCCGTCCAGGCCCTCGATATTGGCCAGCCAGCGGTCGATTTCAGGCCATTCGGCGCGCTCGAACCCGAAGGGCTCGGGGTAGAACAGGTAGCCGCAGCAGCTGAGATCGGCGTTGGTGGGGTTCCCGCCCACGATCCAGTCGCGCCCTTCGAGGTGCGCGTTCAGCACCCGATAGGCGGATTTCAGTCGCCCCTGCATGAACGCGACCACCTCTTTCGGGCGCTTGTCCGCGGGCAGGAAATTCATCAGGAACCGGGTCATCCCGGCCTGGCTCGAGAGCTTGTGGTTGTCCCACAGCACCCAGCGCAGCACGTCGTAGCGTTCATCGGGGGCGCCGCCGAAGCGGCCGGTCTTGTCGGTCACATATGCCTGGATCGCGCCCGACTGGCTGAGGCGCACAGGGCCGTCGACCAGCACCGGCACCTCGCCCATCTCGTTGACCTCGCGGCGGTACTGCTCGGTGCGGGTGGCGCCGTTGAAGAAATCGACGAAGACCGGCTCCCAGTCGAGCCTTGACAGCTGCAGCGCCAGCGCCGCCTTGTAGGCATTGCCGGATTCGCCGAAACAGTAGAGTTGAATGGGCATGCGCGTCCTCCCTATGCGGTGCCGGTGGCGGGCGTTCGATTCGAGTATTTCCGGCAAGATGAAGCCAGCAAGCGTTCACCCCGAATTAACCTCGATCCCGTTCCATCGAAGCCGCGGTACAGGCTGGAGAGCCGATGACCGCGCAAGGTGAAGCCCTGTCCCGTCCCGGATGCCGAACGGCCAGCGGGCGGGGCAGGGTGGAAGGCCCGTCCTTCATCTTGCCCGAAATACTCCCGCCGGAGGCGCCGATGCTGTGCAGCCGTCGCGCCGGTCATGTCGCTGAGCCCTCGCTGAAGCGCCGCGAGATCAGCTCCTTCATGATCTCGTTGGTGCCGCCATAGATGCGCTGCACCCTGGCATCGGCCCACATTCCGGCGATGTCGTATTCGGCCATGTAGCCATAGCCGCCATGCAGCTGCACGCAGGCGTCGAGCACCTCGAACTGGGTATCGCTCAGCCAGTATTTCGCCATCGCCGCCCGTTCCACGCTCAGCCCGCCGGCAAGATGTTCGCCGATGCAGGCATCGAGAAAGGCGCGCGCGACCTGGGTTTTCGTCAGGCATTCGGCCAGCCGGAAGCGCGTGTTCTGAAACTGCATGATCGGCCCGCCGAATGCCTGGCGTTCCCGCGCATAGGCGATGGTGCGCTCGACCGCGCCCTCCATCGCGCCCTGCGCGCAGCAGGCGATGATCAGCCGTTCCTGCGGCAGCTGTTCCATCATCTGGACAAAGCCCAGCCCCGGTTCGCCGCCGAGGATGTTCTCGGGCGGGATTTCGACCGCGTCGAAGAACAGCTCGGAGGTGTCGGCGGCGTGGCAGCCGACCTTTTCCAGGTTGCGCCCGCGCGAAAACCCCTGCGCGTTCTCGGTCTCCACCGCCATCAGCGAGATGCCGCGCGCGCCCGCGTCCGGGTCGGTCCGGGCGGCGACCACGATCAGCCCGGCATGCTGGCCGTTGGTGATGAATGTCTTCTGCCCCGAAAGCCGCCAGGCGTTGCCGTCGCGCACGGCGCGGGTCTTCATCCCCTGCAGGTCCGATCCCGCCGCCGGTTCGGTCATCGCCAGCGCCCCGACCAGCTCGCCCGACGCCATCCGGGGCAACCAGTGCCGTTTCTGCTCTTCCGAGGCATAGGCGAGGATGTAATGGGCGACGATGCCGGAATGGATCGGGTTGCCCCAGCTGGCCAGGTTGGCGCGCGACTGTTCGATGCAGATCACCGCCTCGTGCCCGAAATCGCCGCCCGCGCCGCCGTATTCGGCGGGGATCGAGGGGCACAGGAGGCCCAGCTCCCCGGCCTGCTGCCAGGTGTCGCGGTCCATGATCCCGGCCTCGCGCCAGCGGGCGAAATGCGGGCGCCATTCGTCGGCGATGAACCTTGCCGTCATCTCGCTCAGCATCCGGTGTTCGTCGGTCATCCAGCCGGTCATCGCCCGCCTCCCTTTCCTAGCGCTTGCGCGCCTCGAGTTCGGAATTGAAGAGCCGCAGGCGGTGCGTCAGCGCGTCGGTGTCGGTGACGCTGTCGAAATTCTCGAACAGGAACGACAGCGCCTCGCCCTCGTCGAGCCCGGCCTCGGTGGCAAAGCGTTTGAGCCGGCGATAGCCGTCCTCGGTCATCGCCGCGTTGAACCGGCGGGTGAGGCGAAAGCGCTTGGGCATCGGAGGTCTCCTTTCGCCCGTTCAGAACAGCTCGGCGTCGAGCGTCATCACCGGGTCGGCGCCGCTTTCGATGCGTGCCAGGTGCATCGCCGCGGCCGGCAGGCGGCGGGCCATGTAGTAGCGCCCGGTGGCGAGCTTGGCCTCGTAGAAGTCCTTGTCGGCCGCCCCCGCATCGAGCGCCGCGCGCGCGGCCCTGGCCATCCGCGCCCACATCAGCCCCAGGCAGACATGACCGAAAAGATGCATGAAATCGTGGCTGCCCGCCAGCGCGGCGTTGGGGTTCTTCATGCCCTTTTGCATGAAGAACATGGCCGCCGCCTGCAGATGCTTCGACGCCGCCTTGAGCGGGTCGAGGAAATCGGCCTTGAGCGCCGCGTCGTCCTCGTTCTCCTTGAGGAGATCCTTGACCATGTCGAAGAAGGCCATGATGTGCCGGCCGCCGTCCGCCGCCAGCTTGCGCCCCACCAGGTCGAGCGCCTGGATGCCGTTGGCGCCCTCGTAGATCATCGCGATGCGGGCGTCGCGGGCGAACTGGGACATGCCCCATTCCTCGATATAGCCGTGCCCGCCATAGACCTGCTGGGCGAGGATGGTCATGTCGAAGCCCTGATCGGTCAGGAAGCCCTTGATGACCGGGGTGAGCAGGCTGATCATGCCCTCGGCATCCTCGTCGCCCATGCGGTGCGAGCGGTCGATCATCTGCGCCCCCCACAGCAGGAACGCGCGCCCGCCCTCGACAAAGCTCTTCTGGTCGAGCAGCATCCGCCGCACGTCCGGGTGCACGATCAGCGGGTCGGCCGGCCCGTCGGGGTTTTCCGCCCCCGTCACCGCCCGGCCCTGCAGGCGTTCGCGGGCATAGGCCAGAGCGTTCTGGTAGGCCACCTCGGCCTGCGCCAGCCCCTGCATGCCGACGCCGAGGCGGGCCTCGTTCATCATCGTGAACATCGCCCGCATGCCCTTGTGTTCCTCGCCCAGCAGCCAGCCGGTTGCGCCGTCGTAATCCATCACGCAGGTGGCGTTGCCGTGGATGCCCATCTTTTCCTCGATCTTGGAGCAGCTCACCGCGTTGCGCTCGCCCAAGCCGCCGTCGTCGCCCACCAGGAACTTGGGCACGATGAATAGCGAGACGCCCTTGATGCCCTCGGGTCCGCCGGGGATCTTCGCCAGCACCAGATGGACGATGTTGTCGGCCAGGTCGTGTTCGCCGGCCGAGATGAAAATCTTCTGCCCGGTCAGGCGATAGCTGCCGTCGCCCGAGGGTTCGGCGCGGGTGCGCATCAGCCCCAGGTCGGTGCCGCATTGGGGCTCGGTCAGGTTCATGGTGCCGGTCCATTCGCAGGACGCCATTCTCGGCAGATAGGTCGCCTTCTGCGCCTCGGTGCCATGGGCGAGGATGGCCGAGGCGGCGCCGTGGGTCAGGCCCTGGTACATGGTGAAGGCCTGGTTCGCGGCCGAGAACATCTCGCCCACCGCGGTGCCCAGCAGCACCGGCATGTTCTGCCCGCCATGTTCCTCGGGCAGATCGAGCGCCGTCCAGCCGCCCGCGCGCACCTGGTCGAAGGCCGCCTTGAACCCCTCGGGCGTGCGCACCACGCCGTTTTCCAGAACGCAGCCCTGCGTATCGCCGACCGGGTTCAGCGGCGCCACCACGTCGCGCGCCAGCTTGCCGGCCTCCTCGATCGCGGCGGTGGTGAAATCGGGCTCGAGATCGGCGTAGCCGGGGATGTCGGAGGCCGAGACGTTCAGGAGTTCGTGCAGGATGAAATGCAGGTCCCTGGCGGGGGGCGTGTAGCTGGGCATCTTGGGGGTCTCCCTTGTCGTGGCGGTGCCGGGGCGCCGGTCACTCGGCGGCGTTCTTGGATTGGCGGATCGAGGCGATCATCCGTTCGCCCCAGGACATCTGTTCGCGCAGGTCGGCGATGGCGGCGTTCAGCTCGTCGCGCTGGCGTTCGAGGTCGGCGAGCCGCTTGCGCGCCAGATCGTAGGCGCGGGTCAGCTGTGTCAATTGTTCGTCGCCCTTGGCGTAGAGATCGAGAAGCTGGCGGATCTCCTCGAGGCTGAAGCCGAAGCGCTTGCCGCGCAGGATCAGCTTGAGCCGGGCACGGTCGCGGCGGGTGAACAGGCGCTTTTGCCCCAGGCGGAGGGGAAAGAGCAATTCCTTGGATTCGTAAAAGCGCAATGTGCGGGGGGTGACGCCGAAGGCATCGCACATCTCGCGGATGGTCATGGTGTCGTCGGTTCGCGGATCGGTCATTTCGCGGCCTCCCCTCGCTCTGATCTGCGGATCGCGCTTCACCGATACAACACCCCCGGTGGTTTACGTAACCAATACGTTGCGTCACTCTCAGAGTGACGTGGGTTTCGACAAGGTAATCCGCACGTTGCGCGTGGCACCGCCCGGACCGATGCCGCCCGTCCGGAATTGAGAGCCGGTTTCGGGCATGTCGCACCCGGGCGCAATGACCGGCGTCAATGCACATCGGTACCGGATTGCGGTATGATGGAATATTGCCGATGCTTTCCAACGCCGGGTCAAGCCATGCACCGAACTGCAATCCTACTGTCGGTCGTTCTCGTTTCGGCGCATGGCGGGCCGGTCCTTGCGCAAGGCACCATCCAGCCGGACATCAGAGGTCCGGTTCATGCCGGGGCCGGCGCGGTTTTCGTCGAAAACCTGCAGATCGGAAGCGAGGTCGATCTGTTCTCCTACGTGAACGACGAAACCGCGCGGACCCTGATCGGGTCCGACGACAATGCATCCGGGCGCGCGCGCTTCGAAACGCCGCCAACCGATCCGGCGCGTGCGCTGGTGCCGGACCGGACGCTCGTCGCCTGCGCCAGCCATGCCGGCGACGAACCGGTCTGCAGCGATCCCGTCGACGTGCGGCCGGCGCCGACCAGGCTGTTGCAGGCACCGATCTATGCGGGCGGCTCGGTTCTCTACCAGGGGGCGGCCTGTGCCGGCGCGCTGCCCGATGGCCTGCTGCCCGGCTCGACGGTGATGCTGAGGGATGCGTCCGATCCCGCGAACCCGGCCCCGTACGAGGACGCAGCCGAGGTGCGGCCGGGTCTCGCGCCGATCCTCGCGCTGCAAGACCCGTTCTGGCCGCGCTCGCAGCATGGCCTGCGGATCGTGGGCCGGCTCGGCGGGCGCGACATCACCAGGCAGGCCAGCCTGCCGCAACCCAGCCGCTACGACTACTCGACCGGCTGCGAACGCCGGGTCGATCCGCCCGATTATGCCCGGCTGCCCCAGGCCTGCCGGCGCGACCTGCATCTCGATTCGCTCGTTCCGGGCGGTCAGTTCGGTGTGACCGCCGGCGGCGATGTCGTCTTCGGGCCGGAGTTCTGCGCGGTCAGGACCGATGGTTCGTTCCTGCTCGGCCGGCCTCTTGATGGCGCCACGACCCTGAAGGCGCAACAGCAACTCATCCGGCTGCAACTGCCGGGTTGCGGGCAGCGTGAGGCAGCGGTGGCGCCGCCGGGCCTGCCCGATTTCAGGGTGCATGCCATCGCCCCCGAGAGCAACCTGATCTCCGTCGACGACCTGGTCAGGGGGGCGACGCTCGAGGTGCGGGTGACCGATGCCGCCGGCCAGACGTATTCGTACGCCGACATTCCCGTGGCGGCCCACGACCTCGACCCCTTCACATTCGGGATCGGACGGGATTTCCAGCCCGGCGACCGGGTGCTGATCCGGGAAACCCTGGGCGATGTTCCGGAGTGCGATCTCAGCAAGGAGGTCGGCGTCCCGGTGGCCGAGCGGCCGAACGGGCTGCCGCCGCTGCGGATCGTGACGCCGGTCTACGCCTGCACCTCGGATGTCGAGGTCGAACGGCGCCTTGACGGGGCCATGGCCGCGATCGCCGGAACCGGACAGATCATCTCGACCGCCGGAGAGACCGATTTCCCGCTGGGGCGGGATACCGGCGATACCGTCGGCCTCGACTATGTGCTGGAAGAGGGCTGGCAGTTGACGGCGGTGCAATTCTTCGGCTCGCAGACCAGCCCGGTCAGCGCGCCGCCGGTTCCGGTTCTGGCGGCGCCGGACATGGACCCGCCGCTCAGGCAGCTCCGTGGGCTGGGGGTGCGCGACCTCTTCTTCGACGAGACCGAGTACCTGCTCGATGTCTGCCAGCCGGCCGTCCATGTGCTGGATGGGGTGCGCGGGGCCCATGTCGATATTCTGCGCACCGAAAGGATGCTGACCGGCGGCGCGCGCCAGCCAGCGTTTCGTCAGCTGGCGCAGGGAAAACTCGCCGATCCCTCGACCACGGCCATCCCGGTGCCCGCTTCGGCCCTGTCGGTCGGCGACATTCTGGTTGCAAAGCAAACGCTGTGCGGGCGCAGCAGCGAAGGCACCCTGGGCGCGCTGCGCGCCGGTCACCAGGTTTTTGTCGAGGATCCGGGCAGGCTGCGCGAAATCGACCTGACCCGATACCGGCAGGTCGACATCGACCTCAGCCTGGGCTGCAAGGCGGCCGAACCGGTAACGATCGCGGTCCAGAGCACCAACACCGACGTCATGGTCGTGAGCGCCCCCACCGTCACCGTGAACGCCGGAAGCGATACGGCCAGGTTGCGCGTGAGTTTTCTCAAGGCCGGCCGGGCGCGGCTGTCGGCCGGGGGCGAATTCGTCGTGGCCCGGCCGGGTGCCGGCGGGCTGGGGCCGTCCGAACTGGTCGAACTGCGCGCCTTCGACTGGGCCGAACAGACGCCGGTCACGATCGCCCTCGAGGAACATCCCCTGCCGGCCGGCGTGATCAGCAATGAGCCGTTCTCGACCCAGGCATGGACCGGGCAGATCGATCCGGGCGATCCGGCCTTCGCGCAGACGTTCGACGACTTCCTGAAAACGCGCGTGACCAGGGTCGTGAATGCCGGCCCCGGCAATTGCGCGTTGCGGCTGCTGGACGAACTCTATCGCGAACCCGAAAACCGCTGCCTGGGCAACCCGTCCTGGATCGATTACCTCGGAACGCGGGAGGGCGGCCTTTCCTACGAATTCGACATGACCGGCATTCCCGAAGCCGATCGCGGCGTCGATCGCAGATGGTGGGCCTGCACCTCGGGCGGCTATTGCGCGGAGCCCGATGTCAGGCTGGAGCTTCACTACGAGGCGCTCACCGACGTCGCGGGCAATTAGTAAACGGACGCACCCGCCCGCGCGGGTGCGCGTTTCCGGTCCCGTCAGCCGGCCCCGAGCGACCCGGCGACCTTGTCGCGGGTTTCCTTGAGTTCGGCCATCGCGCGGTCCAGATCGTCGCGTTCCCGGCGCAGTTCGTCAAGCTTGCGGTCGGCCAGTTCGACCCAGCTTTTCATCTGCGCCTCGTTGCCTTCTTCCTCGTATATCTGCAGCCACTGGCGGATTTCCTCGAGCGCGAATCCCCACCGCCGGCCGCGCAGGATCAGCGTCATGCGCGCCACCTCGCGCGGGCCGTAGAACCGCGCCCGCCCGTCGCGTTCGGGGCTGAGCAGCTCGATGTATTCGTAATAGCGCAGGGTGCGCGGCGTCACATCGAAACGCGCACACATGTCCTTGAAGGTGAGGCGGGTTTCAGGCATCTCTGCGGCACTCCCTGCGTGCAAATTAGTCGCTTGCGGGGCAGGGGACAACAGCCGCGCTTGCGACCCTTTGACGGATGCGGCACACAAGGATGCGCATGAGCCAGGCAAGAGGGACGGCATGGACGAGGACCGCAGCACAACCGCCCGGCAGTTCATCGGTGCCGTGCCCCATGCCAGGGCGCTGGGGATGGACCTGACCCGGATCGAGAACGGGCATGCCGAGATCGCCATGGACTACGACGAGCGTTTCGTCGGCGACCCCGAAACCGGGGTGATCCACGGCGGCGCGGTCTCGGCGCTGATGGACACCTGCTGCGGTGCGGCGGCGCTGAGCCACCCCGACTGCGGCGGCTGGGCCGCCACCATAGACCTGCGGATCGACTACATGCGCCCGGCCACGCCCGGGCAGCGCATCCGTGCCGTCGCCGAGTGCTTTCACGTCACCCGCAGCGTGGCCTTCGTGCGCGGCCGGGCGATGGACGAGGACGAGGGCCGCCCGGTGGCCACCGCCACCGGCACCTTTACCGCCGGAGACCCCTGATGGCCCGCCCCCGCCCCGAACCCCTCCAGGTGGTCAAGCAACGCCGCGACGCAGCGTTGAAGGCGCTTGTCGAATGCGTGCCCAATATCCGTTACCACGGCATCGACT
>CAZNMK010000037.1:0-3221 GCA_964574045.1 uncultured Roseovarius sp.
GACGCCCATGCACGGCGATGGCGGGGTGCTTTGCGCCTTTCAGGACATTACCGAGCGCGAACTCATAACCCGGTTCCGGCGCGATTTCGTCGCCAATGTCACGCATGAGCTGCGCACGCCGCTCACCGCCCTCATCGGCTTCATCGAGACCCTCAGAGGCGCGGCCAGGGACGACCCCGCCGCTCGCGAACGTTTCCTGACCATCATGGAGCAGGAGGCCGGGCGGATGAACCGGCTGGTGGACGATCTTCTGTCGCTCTCGCGGGTCGAAGCCCAGGAACGCCAGCGCCCCACCGCCCCGGTGGACGTGGCCGCGCTGGTCAACGACGTTGCCACCGCCCTCGCCCCGGTCGCGACAGAGGCCGGCGTCGCGATCGAGATTACCGGCAGCGAAACCGCCCTGCCCATCCCCGCCGATGCCGACCAGTTGACGCAGGTCTTTCAGAACCTGATCGAGAACGCGATCAAGTACGGGGCGGCGGGCGGCAAGGTGACCGTCGCGATCCATCCCACGGATGACGCCGGCCGCATCAGGATCGACGTGATCGACCGGGGCGAAGGGATCGGCCCCCGGCACCTGCCGCGGCTGACCGAACGGTTCTACCGCGTCGACGACCACAGGTCGCGCGAAAAGGGCGGCACCGGGCTGGGGCTGGCCATCGTCAAGCATATCCTCAACCGCCACCGCGGCCGGCTGGAAATCAGCAGCGAGCGCGGCAAGGGGTCCTGTTTTTCGGTTTTTCTCCCCACGGCCTGAACTTTCCGGGCTGTTGTCATCAAACCGTTACACGCCTGTCACAAAAGCATAGCCGAGCAAGCCTAGTCCGGCGCCGAGGCCATTCTTGCGATGGCCTGCTGCAAAGTAACAGGAGAAGTCCATGTCCCGCATGAAACTCACGGCCTCTGCCATCGCCATCCTGGCGGTATCCACCACCGCTGCCGCGGCCCGCGACGAGATCCGCATCGTCGGCTCGTCGACCGTGTTCCCCTACACTCAGGCTGTGTCCGAGCAGTTCGCCAACCTCACCGGCGCGCCCTCGCCCATCGTCGAATCGACCGGCACCGGCGGCGGCATGAAGATCTTCTGCGCCGGCATCGGCGAGGATCACCCCGACCTGACCGGCGCATCGCGCGCGATGAAGGCATCGGAATACGAGCTGTGCCAGTCGAACGGCGTGACCGACATCACCGAGGCGATGATCGGCTATGACGGCCTGTCCATCGCGGTGTCGCGCGACTCCGACCTGGACTGGGACCTGACGCTCGAACAGGTCTACCTGGCGCTGGCCGCCCAGGTTCCCGGCGAAGACGGGCTGATCGACAACCCCTATCGGAAATGGTCGGACATCGACGCCGGCCTGCCGGACCAGGACATCCTGGCCTACGGCCCGCCGCCGACCTCGGGCACCCGTGACGCATTCGTCGAACTGGCGATGCGCGAAGGCTGCAAGGAAAACGACTGGGTCAAGTCGCAGGACGTCGACAAGAAATGGGTCAAGGAAAACTGCTCGCGCATGCGCCAGGACGGCCCCTTTGTCGAAGCCGGCGAGAACGACAACCTGATCGTTCAGCGCCTGCAGGCGGATGCGCACGCGGTCGGCATCTTCGGCTACTCGTTTCTCTACGAGAACCTCGACAGCCTCAAGCCGGTGCTGATCGACGGCGTCGAGCCCTCGGCCGAAACCATCGGCGATTTCTCCTACCCGATCTCGCGCCCGCTGTTCTTCTACGTCAAGAACGCGCATCGCGGCGTGATCCCGAACCTGCAGGAGTTCATCGAGGAATACATGTCCGAGGACGCCATGGCGCCGGGCGGCTACCTCGAAGAGCGCGGGATGGTCACCCTGCCCGACGGCCTGCGCGCCCGGACGCAGGATGCCGTGATCGGCGGCGCCAACATGGAACCGAAGTCGTAAAGCGGCCCCTGCTCTCAACACCGCCCGGCCCCGGAGTCGGGCGGGCCTTCACGACCTCATCCGCGGGACGCCCATGACCAGCCTTGCCTTCCTGTCGCTGCTCGCCATCTCGATCCTCGGTTATATCTGGAACATCCAGGCGGCACGGTCGATCCGCGATGGCGGCGAGAAACTGCATTCGCTGGGCTATTTCCACGGCATGTACGCGTTTCTCGTCTCGTTCGTCCCGGCCTTCGTGATCATCCTCCTCTGGCTGCTGCTGCAGGGCCCGATCATCGACGCGCTCATCGCCGGCGGGCTTCCGGCGGGCGAATACGATGGCAGGGGGAGCGGCGAGAAACAGCTCATCCTCGCCGAGATCAAGTCGATCGCCAGGGGCGCGATCTTCGGCGAACCCGAGCAGTGGAAATTCGCTGCGGCCGAGCGGCTTGCCCGGCTGCAGAATATCTCGTCCTGGGCGATGCTGATCACCGTGCTGGGCATGGGCCTGGGTCTGGTGGTGCTGTCGCGCACTCGGGTGGCGGCCGAATTCCGCGCCCGTCACGGGGTCGAGCACATCGTCTCGGGGCTGATGATCTTCTGTGCCACGGTCGCGATATTCGTGACCATCGGCATCGTGTCGTCGCTGCTGTTCGAGACGTTCCGGTTCTTCGAGAAGGTTTCGGTCGCGGAGTTCCTGTTCGGCACCAACTGGGAGCCGCAGATCCCGCTGCGCGAAGACCAGGTCGCGGCCGAAGGCGCGTTCGGCTGGCTGCCGGTGATCCTGGGCACGCTGGTGATCACCGCGATCGCGCTCTTCATCGCGGTGCCGGTGGGTCTGATGTCGGCGATCTACCTCAACGAATTCGCGCCCAAGCGCCTGCGCTCGATCGTCAAGCCGGCACTCGAAATCCTCTCCGGGGTGCCGACGGTGGTCTACGGCTTTTTCGCGGTGCTGACGGTGGCCCCGGCGATCCGGACCTTCGGTGCCAGCATCGGCCTCGATGTCGCCCCTAACACCGCGCTGGCGGCGGGCGGGGTGATGGGGGTCATGCTCATCCCGTTCATCTCTTCCTTCACCGACGACGCGCTTTCGGCGGTGCCCCAGGCGATGAGCGACGGTGCGCTGGGGCTGGGCGCCACCCGCGCCGAGATGATGACAACGGTGCTGTTCCCGGCTGCCATTCCCGGCATCGTCGGCGGTATCCTCCTGGCCGTCAGCCGCGCCATCGGCGAGACGATGATCGTGGTGATGGCCGCCGGGCTGATCGCCAAGATGACGCTCAATCCGCTCGACAGCGTGACCACGGTCACGGTCCAGATCGT
>CAZNMK010000037.1:3231-12396 GCA_964574045.1 uncultured Roseovarius sp.
GATCGGCGACACCGCCTTCGACAACCCCAAGACGCTGGCGGCGTTCGCGCTCGGGATGATGCTGTTCATCGTGACGCTGGTGATCAACATTTTCGCGCTGCGCATCGTGCGCAAGTACCGCGAAGCCTATGACTGAGGCGCCTGACATGACCGATATGACCGCCTCCCCCTCCGGTGCGCTGGCGACCGATGCCCGCGTGCGCTCGCGCCTGCGGCGTCGCAACCGCAACCAGATGATCCTGCAGGGCCTCGGGCTCGGTGCCATCACATTCGCCGGGCTGATGCTCTTCATCCTGATCGCCTCGCTGGTCTCGACCGGCTACAAGGCGGCGACCCAGACCCACATGACGATCGAGGTCTTCGTCGATCCGCAGGAAATATCCGCCGACAAGCTGCCTCGTGGCGGGTTCCGCGAGGTGCTGGCCGCGTCGCTGATCGAGGAATTCCCCGACATGGTCGAGGCCGGCCGCAAGGACCTGAGCGCACTGACCGAGATTTATTCCAACGGCGCCCAGTTCGACCTGCGCGACCGGGTCGTCGCCGATCCGCGCCTGATCGGGCAGACCATCGCCCTGACGGTGCCGGTATCGGACCCGTTCGACCAGTTGCAGAAAGGGCTAGTCAAGCGCGAGACGCCCGAGGCGCAGCGCCGGGTCGATGACCGCCAGATCGCATGGTTCGACACGCTGGCCGAACGCGGGATGATTTCCGGGCCCATCAACTGGGGCCTGCTGACCAACGCCGATTCGCGTTTTCCCGAGCTTGCCGGCCTCAGGGGGGCGCTGGTGGGGTCGTTCTGGGCGCTCCTGGTCTGCTTCGCGATCTCCTTCCCGCTGGGGATCGGCGCCGCGATCTATCTCGAGGAATTCGCGCCCAGGAACCGGATCAGCGACCTGATCGAGGTGAACATCAACAACCTAGCCGCGGTACCGTCGGTGGTATTCGGCCTGCTGGCGCTGGCGGTGTTCTTGGGCTGGTTCGGGCTGCCGCGATCGGCGCCGCTGGTGGGCGGCATGACGCTGGCGCTGATGACCATGCCGACGATCATCATCGCCACCCGCGCCGCGCTGAAGGCGGTACCGCCCTCGATCCGCGAGGCCGCGCTGGGGGTCGGGGCGTCCAGGCATCAGGTGGTGTTCGGCCACGTCCTGCCGCTGGCGATGCCCGGCATCCTGACCGGCACCATCATCGGGCTGGCGCAGGCGCTGGGCGAAACCGCGCCGCTGCTGCTGATCGGGATGAACGCCTTCATCACCTCGGCGCCCGGCTCGCCGCTGGACAGCGCCACCGCGCTGCCCACCCAGATATTCATCTGGGCCGACAGCCCCGAGCGCGGCTTCGTCTCGCGCACCTCCGCGGCGATCCTGGTGCTGCTGGGCTTTCTTGTGATGATGAACGGGATCGCCATCTACCTGCGCAACAAGTTCGAGCGGTCTTGGTGATCGCCGCCCGAGGAGAGTAACGTCATGTACGACACGCCCATATCGGAGAGAAACGTGACCCAGAACCAGATCAAGTTCTCCGCCCGCAAGGTGCAGGTCTATTATGGCGATACCCACGCCATCAAGGACGTGGACGTGGATATCGAGGACAAGACCGTGACCGCCTTCATCGGCCCCTCGGGGTGTGGCAAGTCGACCTTTCTGCGCTGCCTCAACCGGATGAACGACACCATCGACGTCTGCCGGGTCGAGGGCGACATCCGCCTCGATGGCGACGACATCTACGACAAGCGCGTCGACCCGGTGCAACTGCGCGCCAAGGTGGGCATGGTCTTCCAGAAGCCCAACCCGTTTCCCAAGTCGATCTACGACAACGTCGCCTACGGGCCCAAGATCCACGGAATGGCGCGGACCAAGGCCGATCTCGACGGGATCGTCGAGCGCGCGCTGCGCCGGGGCGCCATCTGGGACGAGGTCAAGGACCGGCTCGACGCGCCGGGCACCGGCCTTTCGGGCGGCCAGCAGCAGCGGCTTTGCATCGCCCGCGCGGTGGCCACCGAGCCCGAGGTGCTGTTGATGGACGAACCCTGTTCGGCGCTCGACCCGATCGCCACCAGCCAGGTCGAGGAGCTGATCGACGAGCTGCGCGAGAGCTATTCGGTGGTGATCGTGACCCACTCGATGCAGCAGGCCGCGCGCGTCAGCCAGAAGACGGCGTTCTTCCATCTCGGATATTTGGTGGAGTTCGGCGAGACCGGGCAGATCTTCACCAACCCCAAGGACGAACGCACCGAAAGCTACATCACCGGACGGATCGGGTAAGGAACGGACATGGCACACGAAGAGCACATCGCCTCGGCCTTCGACCGGGATCTCGAGACCATCCAGGCGCAGATCGTCAAGATGGGCGGGCTGGTCGAGGATGCGATCCTCAAGGCCGCCACGGCGCTGGAGATGCGCGACGAGGAACTGGCCAAAGAGGTGCGTGCAGCCGACCGCGCCATCGACGGGCTGGAGGAACAGATCAACGAAGAGGCCGCGCGCATCATCGCCCTGCGCCAGCCCATCGCCGTGGACCTGCGCGTCATCCTGACGGTGATGAAGATCGCCGCCAATCTCGAACGCATCGGCGACTACGCCAAGAACATGGCCAAGCGCACCACCGTGCTGTCTCAGATGACCCAGATCAACGGCGCCACGACGTCGTTGAGGCGCATGGCCAAGGAGGTGCAGCGCATGCTCAAGGACGTGCTGGATGCCTTCGTGCAGCGCAACCCCGAACTGGCGGGCGAGGTGGTAAAGCGCGACATCGACGTCGATCAGATGTACAATGCGCTTTTCCGCGAGTTCCTGACCTTCATGATGGAAGACCCGCGCAACATCACCAGCTGCATGCACCTGCATTTCATCGCCAAGAATACCGAGCGCATGGGCGATCACGTCACCAATATCGCCGAACAGGTGATCTATCTGATCACCGGCGCGCTGCCCGACAGCGACCGCCCGAAGGCCGACAATACCGCCCTGACGGCGGATGCGGACGACTAGGCCGCCCATGGTCGGTGCGAACAACCCCCTCATCCTGCTGGTCGACGACGAACCGGCGCAGCGCGAGATAATCGCCTACAACCTTGCCGCCGAAGGCTATCGCGTGACCCAGGCGCACGACGGCGAAGAGGCCATGATGCTGGTCGACGAAGACCCGCCGGACCTGATCGTACTGGACTGGATGATGCCCAACCTGTCGGGAATCGAGGTCTGCCGCCGGCTGAAAGCGCGCGCCAGGACCCGGCAGATCCCGGTGATCATGCTGTCGGCCCGCTCAGAGGAACCCGACCGCGTGCGCGGCCTGGAAACCGGGGCCGACGACTATGTGGTCAAGCCCTATTCGGTTGCCGAACTGCTGGCCCGCATCCGCGCCAACCTGCGGCGCGTGCGCCCCTCGACCGTCGGGGTGGTGCTGGAATACGACGATATCCGCCTCGACGGGGAAACCCACCGCGTCACCCGTTCAGGCAAGGAGCTGACGCTCGGCCCGACCGAATACCGCCTGCTGGCCATACTGATGGAAAAACCGGGCCGGGTGCTGAGCCGCGAACAGCTGCTCGACCGGGTATGGGGCCGCGACATCCATGTCGAAACCCGCACCGTCGATGTGCATATCGGCCGGTTGCGCAAGGCGCTGTGCCGGCACGGCGGCGACGATCCGCTGCGCACCGTGCGCGGCGCCGGCTACGCCCTGGGCTGAGCCCCAGACGCAACCGGAACGAACAGCGCAGACTATCGCCCGCGCCCCCGCCCTGCCCTGAGGCGCCTGTCAAAGGCAGCCGCCGATCGCGCCGGCGACATGGTTCATCAGCCGGATATAGAAATCCGGCCCCGGCGGGATGTCGGCGCCCATCGGGTCGATCACGCCCGTATCGGTGCCGCCGGCGGTCACCGCCTCGATCAGGCCGGGGTCGAACTGCGGTTCGGCGAGGACGCAGGTCACGCCGCTTTCGGCCAGCGCGTCGCGCAGGCCCGCGAGCCGCGCCGGGCCCGGCGCACCGGCATCCGATGCCGATATGGCGCCGAGCGCGTGCAGCCCGAAACGGTTCTCGAAATACTGGAACGCATCGTGAAAGACGACGAACCGGGTCTCGCGCAGAGGGGCGATGAAATGCGCGACGCGGATCGCCGCCGCGCCGATTTCATCCTGCGCCCTTTCGGCGTTGGCGCGATAGAGCGTGGCATTGGGCGGGTCTGCCTCGGCCAGGACCTCGGCCATCGCACGCACCCAGACCCTGGCGTTCTCGGGGTCGAGCCAGGCATGGGGGTCGAGGCCCGAATGCTCGTGCCCGTGGTCATGACCATCTTCGTGGTCGTGGTCATGACCATCCTCCCCCTCGCCGAAAACCGCGCCTTCGCGGTACGGCAGGCGCGTGGTTCCCGCCACGTCGATCAGCGCCACCACGCGGGCATCGCCCGCCAGTGTCTCTATCGCGCCGTCCAGCCAGGGCATCAGCCCCCCGCCCTGAACGAACACCACATCGGCCCGCTCCAGCGCCGCCGCCTCGCTGGGGCGCAGCGCGTATCCGTGCGGGGATGCGCCGGGCGGCAGGATCAGGTCCGGCACGCCCGCCCCGTCCATCACCTTCGCGGCAAGCGAATGTATCGGGGCGATATCGGCGGCGACGCGGGGTACATCGGCCAGCGCGGCGACCGGCAGCAGGGCCAGCCACAGACAGGCGGCGCGAACTGGGGCGCGTATCGGCATCAAGAGTTCCTTTCCGTGCGGTATCGTTTCAGGACGGGTTGATAATTGTAATGCTATAACATATCAAGTATCCGATTGACGGCGTGCGACCATATGGCCGCACGCATCCCCACACGCACCGGAGGAACACCCATGCTGGGTTTCCAGTCCCACGACCACAGCACCTGCATCCAGACCGCGGTCGCGGCTGCCGATGCCCATTGCCGCGCGGGAGGTCTGCAATTCACGCCGGTGCGCCGGCGGGTGCTGGAAATCCTGCTGGACGACCACCGGGCAAAGGGCGCCTACGACATTCTCGACCGGCTGCGGGACGAGGGGTTCGGTTCGCAGCCGCCGGTGGCCTACCGGGCGCTCGATTTTCTTGTCGCGCAGGGCTTTGCCCACAGGATCGAGCGCCTCAATGCCTTTGTCGCCTGCGCCCATGGCGGAGCCGAGCATAGCCCCGCCTTCCTGATCTGCCGGGTCTGCTGCGCGGTGGCCGAGGCCGAGGCGGCGCCCGGGCGTACCGCCATCGCCGCCGCCGCCCGCGCCGAGGGTTTCACGATCGAACGCGTGGCGATCGAGGCGACGGGCCTCTGCCCAGGCTGCGCCGAAGCGGCATGAGCACCGCCGCCGCCCCCCTGGTCGAACTGTCGGGGCTCGACATCGTCCTTGGCGGCCAGCGGGTGCTGCAGGGTGTCGACCTGGCCATCGCGCCCGGCGAGATCGTCACCATTGTCGGGCCGAACGGGTCGGGCAAATCGACGCTGCTGCGCGCCATCGTCGGCGCGGTGCGTCCCTCGGCGGGAACGGTGTGGCGCAAGCCCGGCCTGCGGCTGGGCTACGCGCCGCAGCGGCTGCATGTCGACCCCACCCTGCCGCTGACGGTGCGCCGCTTTCTCGGCCTGCCCGCACGGGTGAGCGATGCGGCCGCCCGCGAGGCGCTGAACGAGGCCGGCGCCGGCGATCTGGGCGCGCGGCAGATGTCGGGCCTGTCGGGCGGGCAGTTCCAGCGCGTGCTGCTGGCCCGCGCCCTGCTGGGAGAGCCGGACCTGCTGATCCTCGACGAGCCCACGCAGGCGCTCGACCAGGCCGGTTCCGCCGCCTTCTATCGCCGTATCGCCGACCTGCGCCACCGCCACGGCTGCGCGGTGCTGATGGTCAGCCACGAGCTGCACGTCGTCATGGCGGCCTCGGACCGGGTGATCTGTCTCAACGGCCATGTCTGCTGCGAGGGCGCGCCGGAACACGTGGCATCGGCCCCCGAATACCGCGCGCTCTTTGGCACCGGCACCGGCGGGGCGCTGGCGCTCTACCGCCACGAACACGACCATGGCCACGACCACGGCCCAAGGGAACATGCCCATGACGATGGCGCTGCTTGACGACTTTCTGATCCGCGCCGCCCTGGCCGGGGTCGGCGTGGGGCTGGCCGCCGGCCCGCTGGGCGCCTTCGTGGTGTGGCGGCGCATGGCCTATTTCGGCGACGCCACCGCCCATGCCGCGATTCTCGGCGTGGCGCTGTCGCTGGCCTTTTCGATGTCCGTCTTCGCCGGCACGCTGGCGGTGGCGCTGGCGATGGCCTGGGCGGTTTCGGTCCTGTCCGGGCGCGGGCTGGCGATGGATACGGCCCTGGGCGTTCTGGCGCATTCCGCGCTGGCCTTCGGGCTGGTGGCGGTATCCTTCGTGCAGGGGGTCAGGATCGACCTGATGGCCTATCTCTTCGGCGACATCCTGGCCGTGGGGCGCGGCGACCTGGCGGCGATCTGGGGCGGCGCGGCAATGGTGCTGGCCCTGCTGGCCTGGCGCTGGAACGCGCTGCTGACGGCGACGCTGAGCGACGATCTGGCCTGCGCCGCCGGTATCGACCCGGGGCGCGAGCGTATGGTGCTGACCCTGGCGCTGGCTCTGGTGGTGGCGGTGGCGATCAAGGTGGTGGGGGCGCTGCTGATCACCGCGATGCTGATCGTGCCGGCCGCCGCCGCCCGCCCCTTTGCCGCCACGCCCGAACGCATGGCGGTGGCGGCGGCGGCGGTCGCGGCGATGGCGGCGCTGGGCGGACTGCGTCTGGCCTGGCTCGCGGACACCCCGGCCGGGCCGACCATCGTCTGCGTGGCGGCGGCGTTCTTTGCTTTTTCCGTCGGCGTCGGCGCCTGGCGGCAAGGTGCGCGCCGGGGTATTTGACAACCAGAAAGAAGCGGGAACACGCATCGCGCTTCTTTCCGGTCGGAAATACCCGTTCCCCCGCGACCCCCTGCACGCCTTGACGGCCCCCGGCGCCACGGGCAACACAGGAACGACAGAACCTGTCGCCAATAGGCATGCGCCCCCGTGCCGGCCGGTCACGGTGTGCCTGTCTGAAAACCCGGAGGCCCCATGAAAACCACAGCCCGTGTCTGCGTCATCGGCGGCGGCGTCGTCGGCTGCAGCGTGCTCTATCACCTCACCAGGCTCGGCTGGTCGGACGTGATGCTGGTCGAGCGCTCCGAGCTGACCTCGGGCAGTACCTGGCACGCGGCGGGGGGGTTTCATACGCTCAACGGCGACACCAACATGGCCGCGCTGCAGGGCTATACCATCCGCCTTTATCGCGAGCTGGAGGAGCTGACCGGCCTTTCCTGCGGGCTCCACCATGTCGGCGGGCTGACGCTCGCGGACAACCGCGACCGGTTCGACATGCTGCTGGCCGAGCGCGCCAAGCACCGCTACATGGGCCTCGAGACCGAGATCGTCGGCCCCGGCGAGATCGCCCGCCTCGCCCCCATCGCCAACACCCAAGGCATCCTCGGCGCGCTCTACGATCCGCTCGACGGCCATCTCGACCCTTCGGGCACCACCCACGCCTATGCCAAGGCGGCGCGGATGGGCGGGGCCACGATCGAGACCCATTGCCACGTGAAGGAAACCATTCCGCGCGCCGACGGCAGCTGGGACGTCATCACCGACAAGGGCACCATCCGGGCCGAACACGTGGTCAACGCCGCCGGGCTGTGGGCGCGCGAGGTGGCGGCGATGGCAGGGGTCTGTCTGCCGCTGCACCCGATGGAACACCAGTACATCGTCACCGACGAGGTGCCCGAGATCGCCGCCATCATCGAGAAAGGCGGCGAACACCCGCACGTGATGGACCCCGCCGGCGAAAGCTATCTGCGCCAGGAGGGGCGCGGCCTGTGCATCGGCTTTTACGAACAGCCCTGCCGGCCCTGGGCGGTCGATGGTACGCCCTGGACCTTCGGTCACGAACTTCTGCCCGACGATTTCGACAAGATCGAGGCGTCCATCGCCTTTGCCTATCGCCGCTTTCCGGCGCTCGAACGCGCCGGCGTCAAGTCGGTGATCCACGGCCCCTTTACCTTTGCCCCCGACGGCAACCCGCTGGTCGGTCCGGTGCCGGGGCTGCGGAATTACTGGTCGGCCTGCGGCGTGATGGCGGGCTTCAGCCAGGGCGGCGGCGTCGGGCTGATGCTGGCGCAGTGGATGGTCGAGGGCGAATGCGAGCGCGACGTCACCGCGATGGACGTGGCGCGTTTCGGCGACTGGGCGGGGCCGGGTTATACCCTGCCCAAGGTGGTGGAGAACTACCAGAAACGGTTTTCGGTCTCATACCCCAACGAGGAACTGCCGGCGGCGCGTCCCCTCAATACCACGCCGATGTACGACATCTTCGACGGCATGGGCGCGGTCTGGGGCCAGCAATACGGGCTCGAGGTCGCGAACTGGTTCGCGGCAGCGGACGAGCCGCGCCACGAGACCCCGAGCTTTCGCCGCTCCAACGCCTGGGATGCCACGCGGCGCGAGGTCGAGGCCGTGCGCGAGAACGTCGGCATCAACGAGGTGCACAATTTCGGCAAGTACCTGGTCGCCGGCCCCGGCGCGCGCGCCTGGCTCGACCGGATCATGGCCGGGCGCATCCCCGCGCCGGGGCGGGTGGCGCTCATGCCCATGCTCAGCCCCAAGGGCCGTCTTTGGGGGGATTTCACGGCCTCCTGCCTCGATGAAGAGACCTTCCAGCTGACCGCGTCCTACGGCGCGCAGGCCGTTCACATGCGCTGGTTCTCGATGAACGAGGCGCCGGGCGTGCGGGTCGAGAACGTCTCGGACCGCCTCAACGGCTTTCAGATCGCCGGGCCGCGGGCGTGCGAGGTGCTTGCCGCCTGCGCCGGCGCCAGGGTCGCCGAGATGCGCTTCATGGATGTGCGCCGTGCCACGCTGGGCATGGTCGACTGCCTTGTGCAGCGGCTCAGCTATACCGGCGATCTGGGCTACGAGATCTACTGCGATCCGATGGCGCAGCGCGCGCTGTGGTCGGTGCTGTGGCAGGAGGGCCAGCGCCACGGCATGCGCCCCTTCGGCATGCGGGCGATGATGTCGCTCAGGCTCGACCGGTTCTTCGGCTCGTGGCTCAATGAATTCTCGCCCGACTACACGCCGGGCGAGACCGGCATGGACCGTTTCATCGCCTGGGGCAAGATCGCCGATTTCTTCGGC
>CAZNMK010000038.1:0-12151 GCA_964574045.1 uncultured Roseovarius sp.
GCTTTGCCCGTGCCGGCCGGCCCGCCACGGGCCGGAAAAGGGGGCGGGCGATGGTCTGGGCCGGGCGCGCGGACGAGGCGCCCCGGGGCGCGGTGCGCGTCGAGGACGGGTTCTTGCGCTCGCGCGGGCTGGGGGCGGAGCTGGTGCCGCCCTTGTCGCTGGTGTGCGACGATCTCGGCATCTACTACGACCCAGGTTGCGAAAGCCGGCTGGAACGCTGGATCGCCGCCCGCGCGCAGCTGCGCCCCGACCAGCAGGCGCGCGCCGAAGCGTTGATCCGCACCATCGTGCGGGCGGGGCTGAGCAAGTACAACCTCGGCCGCCCGCCCCCCGACCTGTCCGAAGGCCACCGCATCCTGGTGCCCGGCCAGGTCGAGGACGACGCCTCGATCCGCCTCGGCGCGGGCGCCATCGCCACCAACCTCGCGCTTTTGGAACGGGTGCGGGCCGAAAACCCCGACGCGACGATCCTTTACAAGCCTCATCCCGACGTCGACGCCGGCCTGCGCCCCGGCAAGGTGGCGCCCGCCGCGCTCGAGCGCCTGGCCGACCTGGTGCTGACCGGCATCGACCCGGCGGCCCTGCTGGCAGAGGTCGACGAGATCTGGACGATGACGTCGCTGATGGGGTTCGAGGCGCTCTTGCGCGGGGTTGCGGTCACCACCACCGGCGCGCCCTTTTACGCCGGCTGGGGGCTTACCCGCGATCTGGGCAGGGTGCCGGCGCGGCGGGTGGCGCGGCCGGCGCTGGCGGGGCTTGTCCACGCGGTGCTGATCGACTACCCGCGCTACCGCGACCCGCTGAGCGGCCGGCCCTGCCCGCCCGAGGTGGCGGCCGAACGGCTGGCCACGGGCGCCCTGCCCCGGCCCGGCCCCGGCAACCGGGCGCTGGCGCGGCTGCAGGGCCTCTTCGCGTCCTATGCATTTCTTTGGCGGTAGGGTACGTCGCGTTCAATTGGAAACGGTTCCACGACGGGCGGACAGTTCACGCCGAACGCGACATACCCCGGCGTCGGGCTGCACGACAGAGAGACCAACAACGCCGCTTGCCCTTGTTCCGCATTCCGCATAAACCGCGCCCGAAACAGGCCGGACGCCAACGCCCATGCCCCTTCTCGTGATGAAGTTCGGCGGCACCTCTGTCGCCAATACCGACCGCATCCGCCGTGCCGCCAAGCGCGTCGGCGTCGAGGTGGCCAAGGGCTATGACGTCATCGTCATCGTCTCGGCGATGGCCGGGCGCACCAACGAGCTGGTCGGCTGGGTCGACGAGATATCGCCCCTATACGACGCGCGCGAATACGACGCCGTGGTGAGTTCGGGCGAGAACGTCACCGCCGGGCTGATGGCGCTGACGCTGCAGGAAATGGACGTGCCCGCGCGCAGCTGGCAGGGCTGGCAGGTGCCGGTGCGCACCAGTTCGGCCCATTCGGCCGCCCGGATCGAGGAAATTCCCACCGACAACATCACCGCCAAGTTCGCCGAGGGCATGCGCGTGGCCGTCATCGCGGGCTTTCAGGGGCTGAGCCCCGAGGGCCGCATCACCACCCTCGGGCGCGGCGGGTCCGACACCACCGCGGTGGCCTTCGCCGCCGCCTTCGGCGCCGAGCGCTGCGACATCTACACCGACGTGGACGGCGTCTATACCACCGATCCGCGCATCTGCGAGAAGGCGCGCAAGCTCGACCGGATCGCGTTCGAGGAGATGCTGGAACTCGCCAGCCTCGGCGCAAAGGTGCTCCAGACCCGTTCGGTCGAGCTGGCGATGCGCTACAATGTCAGGCTGAGGGTTCTGTCCAGCTTCGAGGAACCGTCCGATAGAGCCGGCACGCTGGTCTGCAGCGAGGAGGAAATCATGGAATCGAATGTCGTCAACGGGATCGCCTTTTCACGCGACGAGGCCAAGATGACGCTGGCCTCGGTCGCCGACCGCCCCGGCATCGCCGCGGCCATCTTCGGCCCTCTGTCCGAGGCCGGGGTGAACGTCGACATGATCATCCAGAACATCGCCGAGGAAGGACGCACCGACATGACCTTTTCGTGCCCCGTGGGTCAGGTGGCGCGAGCGCAAAAGGCGCTGGAAGAAGCCAAGAGCCGGGGCGAGATCAATTTCCGCGAACTGATCGCCGACACCGGCGTGGCCAAGGTATCGGCGGTGGGGATCGGCATGCGCAGCCAGTCGGGCGTGGCCGCCAAGATGTTCCGCACGCTCAGCAACGAAGGCATCAACATCAAGGTCATTGCAACCTCGGAGATAAAGATTTCCGTTCTGATCGACCGGAAATATATGGAACTCGCGGTTCAGGCCCTGCATGATGCGTTCGGGTTGGACAAGGCGGCCTGATACTCCCGCCCGTTTCTGACGGGGACGACCGCTGCGCGAATGGGCCGGAACGACGCATGACAGCGACGCCGAACAACATGACGGACACCCGCCGGATGCTCGGCCGGCTGCGCGCGGTCATGGCCGAGGATGCCGCCGGTCAGGACCGGCTCGACCGCATCACCCGGCTCATCGCCGACGAGATGCACACCGAGGTCTGTTCGATCTACCTGTTTCGCGACGCCGACACGCTGGAACTGTGCGCCACGCAGGGGCTGAACCCCGAGGCCGTCCACCGCACCCGCATGCGCCTCGGCGAGGGGCTGGTGGGCCGGGTCGCCCGGCGCGGGCAGACGATCAACACCGACGACGCCCCCGGCACCCGCGGCTTCCGCTACATGCCCGAGACCGGGGAAGAGGCGTATTCGTCCTTTCTCGGGCTGCCGATCCAGCGGCTGGGCGAAACGCTGGGCGTCCTGGTGGTGCAGTCGCGGCAGGCGCGCACCTTTTCCGAAGAAGAGGTGCACGCGGTCGAGGTGGTGGCGATGGTCATCGCCGAGATGGCCGAACTGGGTGCCTTCGTGGGCGAGGGGGCGGCGATGTCGGCGCGCCACAGCCGGGCGGTGCTGTTTCAGGGCACCACCGCGCAGGAGGGCGCCGCCCAGGGCCATGTCTGGCTGCACGAACCGCGGGTGGTGATCACCAACCCCATCGCCGAAGACCCCCAGCGCGAACGCGAGCGCCTGTCCGAGGCGGTCGAACGGCTGCGGGTGGGCGTCGACCGGATGCTGTCGACGGCCGGCACCGGCGACAGCGATCACATGCAGGTGCTCGAGGCCTACCGGATGTTCGCCAATTCCAAGGGCTGGATGCGCCGGATGGAAGAGGACATCGCGCGCGGGCTGTCGGCCGAGGCGGCGGTGGAAAAGGAACAGTCGACCGCCCGCGCCCGGATGAGCCAGGTCACCGACGCCTATCTGCGCGACCGGCTGCACGATCTCGACGACCTTTCCAACCGGCTGCTGCGCATCCTGACCGGACAGGGAAGCGAAACCGGCGCCGAGATGCCGGCCGACCCGGTGCTGGTGGCACGCAATATCGGCCCGGCCGAACTGCTGGATTACGGCCGGCGGCTCAGGGGCATCGTGCTCGAGGAGGGCTCGGTCGGCAGCCATGCCACCATCGTCGCCCGCGCGCTGGCGATCCCGCTCATCATCCATGCCGAACGCATCACCACCGAGGCGCTCAACGGCGATCTGATCCTGATCGACGGCGACCAGGGCATGGCGCATCTGCGCCCCGACGAAAGCGTCGCCGCCGCCTTTCGCGACAAGATGGCGATGCGCGCCAAGGCGCAGAAACGATACGCCTCGATCCGCGACAAGCCGGCCAAAACGCTGTGCGGCACGCGCATCGCGCTGCACATGAATGCCGGGCTGATGGCCGACCTGCCCAGCCTGGAAAGTTCGGGCGCCGAAGGGGTGGGGCTTTTCCGCACCGAGTTGCAGTTCCTGATCCGCAACCACATGCCCAAGCGCGCGGAACTGAGCCAGCTCTACGCCCGGGTGATGGAGGCCGCCAAGGGCCGGCGGGTGGTGTTCCGCACGCTCGATATCGGCTCGGACAAGGTGCTGCCCTACATGACCGCGGTCGACGAACCCAACCCGGCGCTCGGCTGGCGGGCGGTGCGGGTCGGGCTCGACAAGCCCGGGGTCATGCGGATGCAGTTGCAGGCGCTCATCCGCGCCGCCGCCGGGCGGCCGCTGTCGGTGATGTTCCCGTTCATCGCCCAGCGCGAGGAATACAGCGCCGCGCGGGCCGAGATGGACAAGGCGATGGCGCGCGAGCGCATCCTCGGCCACCCCCTGCCCGAGACGCTGGAGGTGGGCGCGATGCTGGAGACGCCGTCGCTGGCGTTCGCGCCCGACAGCTTCTACCGCGAGGTCGATTTCCTCTCCGTCGGGGGCAACGACCTCAAGCAGTTCTTCTTTGCCGCCGACCGCGACAACGAGCTGGTGCGCCGCCGCTACGACACGCTCAACGTCAGCTTCCTGACCTTTCTCGAGGGCATCGCCGAGCGCTGCGAGCGCCTCGGTACGCCGCTGTCGTTTTGCGGCGAGGATGCCGGGCGCCCGGTCGAGGCGGCCTGTTTCGCCGCCATCGGGTTTCGCATGCTGTCGATCCGCCCGGCCTCGATCGGGCCGGTCAAGTCGATCCTGCGCCGCACCGACCTGGGCGAGTTGCGTGCCGTCATCCACAAGGCCCGCGAAGAGGGCGAGCAATCGGTACGCCCCGCGGTGATGGAGTATCTGCGCGGCAAGCTGTGAGGGGGTGCACGATCACCCTCGACCGCCAGGCGGGCCGGCGAGGCGCCGGCGAAACGCGTCGAGCATCTCGTCATGCGGCAGGTCGGCCTCGATCGCCAGCCGGCGCAGGCCGAAATGCACCTGCGCCATCCGCTGGTAGTAGCCGGTATAGACATAGTTGGTCGCCGCCCCCGCCGCCGCGCCCAGCACCGGCACCGTCTGCGCGGCCAGTTTCTGGCCCAGTACCGCCGCCAGCCGCGGCGCCACGCGCGAGACGAGCGCATTGAGCGCCGGCCCGGTCACGGTCAGCCTGGTGCCGAGAAAGCCCGTATCCGCGCCGTCGTCGTGATCGAGCGGCCCGGCGGCGGCAAAGACCTGGATGCAGTCGTACTGCACCCCCGCCTCGGCCGGATCGAAGCCCGCATGCGCCGCCTCGTCCTGGATCACGCGAAGAAGCAAGGCGACGGTCAGCGGCAGTTCGATCAGCGCCGTGGGCAGCCCGCCCATGCCGCCCAGCCCCCCCATCGTGGTGCTCAGCGCCCGGCTCATCCAGCCGGGGCTCTGCGCCACCACCCCGCGCGAGCCCTGCGCCGCCGCCATAGCCGCGCGCAATGCCGCATCGGTGCGCGAGGCCAGCCGCGCCCGCAGCATGGGCGGCAGCCGATCGAGCAGCCCCTCGGCCTGCCCGCCCACGAGGTTGAGCAGGTCGATCCCGGCATTGCCCGCCCGGCGGTGGCGCAGGACCAGCGCATCGAGCCGCGCCTCGACCGCCTCGCGCGGGATCGGGGCGTCAAGAAGTTCCATCGGCGGCACCTTTCGTTGCTGAGGTCAAGATCGGCGCAGGCGCGGGCAAATTCAAGCGCAGCGCGTGACCGCCCCCGATACCGCGTCCCAGGCGTCCGGGGTCAGCGCCACGCCCAGCACCCGCGCGGGGTTGGTGGGCGGCGGCATCTCGACGCGCTCCAGCCGCTCGAAGCCGAAACGCCCGTAATAGGGGACATCGCCGACCAGCATGACGCGCTGCCAGCCCAGTTCACGCGCGCGCTCAAGGCTTTGCAGAATGAGGTAGCCGCCCAGCCCCTCGCCCTGATGGGTGGGGTGCACGGCAACGGGGCCCAGCAGCAGGCAGCAATACCCGCCCACCCGTACCGGCCAGTGACGGATCGCGCCGGCGATCAAGCCCTCTTCGCGGGCCACCAGGCACAGCCCGGCCACCGGCGCCACCCCCTCGCGCAGGCGATAGGACGAAAGCGCCTCGCGCCCCGGCGCAAAGCACAGGTCATAGAGCGCCTCGACCTCCCACCGGTCGTCGGCCGTCTCGGGTGTCAGCTCGAACACGCGGAAATCCTGTCAGAAACCGGCTGGCCATGCGCCTATCACGACGCTAGGACAGGCACAAACCCGCAAAACGCCGGAGCCCACGATGTTCTACCGCCCCGAGGACGGTCACGGCCTGCCCCACAACCCGTTCAACGCCATCGTCACCCCCCGCCCGATCGGCTGGATCGCCACCCGCGCGGCGGACGGCTCGGAAAACCTGGCGCCATATTCCTTTTTCAACGCCGTGGCCTATGTCCCGCCGCAGGTGATGTTCGCCTCGACCTCGGCCAAGCCCGACCGCGACGGCACCAAGGACAGCGTCGCCAATATCCGCGACAGCGGCGTCTTTTGCGTCAACATCGTCGAATACGCGATGCGCGAGGCGATGAACCGGACCTCGGGCGCGTGGGACAGGGACGTCGACGAATTCGACCTGGCCGGAATCGGGCGGGTCGAATGCGAAACCATCGCCTGTTCGCGGGTCGCGGGCGCGCCGGCGGCGCTGGAATGCCGCCTGACGCGGATCGTCGAATTGCCGGGAGAGGCGAATTTCACCGTTTTCGGCGAGGTCACGGGCATTCATCTGCGCGACGACTGCCTGCATGACGGCATCTTCGACGTCCTGCGCTTCAACCCGCTGGCGCGGATGGGCTATCGCGACTACACCGTGGTGCGCGAGAAGTTCTCGCTCAAGCGGCCCGGCGAATAGCACCGCTCAGGCCGGCGCGGCCGGCCCCGTTGTCCCCGCTTCGGGGTCGTGGAACACGCACCGCCCCCGCCCCGCCGCCTTGGCCGCATAAAGCGCGGTGTCGGCGTCCTGCATCATCCGGCCGGTGTCGGGGGCATCGTAGTCGGCGCTGAGGCATGCACCGATGCTGGCCGAGACGCACAGTTCCCGTCCTTCATGCACCACCGGCCGCTCAACCGCCTCGCGCCCGCCGGACTGCGGCAGCACCAGCAGGAATTCGTCGCCGCCGACGCGGATCTGGGTGTCGCGGTCGCGGGTGACGCCGGTCAGCCGCCTGGCCACCGCCTGCAGCACCCGGTCGCCGGCGGCATGACCAGAGCCGTCGTTCACCTCCTTGAAGCGGTCGAGATCGATATGCAGGAGCGCAAAGGGCTGGCCCGAGCGAACCGCGTCGTCCAGCACCGGCTCCAGCGCGCGGCGGTTCTTCAGCCCGGTCAGCTTGTCGGTAAAGGCCGCCCGCTCGGCCTGCGCCCGCGCCCCGTCGAGCCGCAGGTTCAGCCGGCGCAACTCGTCCATGGCGGCCGATTTCGCCTCGACCAGGTAGAGCAGTTCGACCGCCAGGTCGGTAGCGGCGAAATCGGCGCCGGTCAGCGCGTATTCGCCCACCGCATCGACGATGGAAATGCCGAACGACAGGTTCAGAACCGCCCCGCCGGGCAGGCCGAAGGCATCCCCCAGCGGCACAAGGACGCCCTTCAGCTCGGTCCGGGGCGGGTCGCGCAGGGCGAAATGCAGTTTCTGCCGCGCCAGCGCCAGCAGCCCCGCCATCTGGCCATCGGCCCGCGGGCGGCGCAGCTCCATCACCTCGAGCAGCCGCAGCCCGGCAAGCTCGCGGTCGGGGCGCAGCTTGCACAGGGCCGGGCCGGCATGGCGGATGTGCCCGGTGGCGTCGATCAGCGCGTGCATCGGACAAAGCGTGTCGAGCACCCGCGCCAGCGCGGCCGGGTCGGGGCGCGCACCGCTCATGGCGCGCGCGCCCCCAGATCGAAGTTCCTGCCCTCGGCAAAGGCGGTTTCGAGCAGGGTCACGGCGATGATCTCTTCGCCGCCGCGCGCGCCCTTGTGTTCCAGCACCGCCAGCGCGCCGTAATCGTCGGCCATCGCCCGCAGCAGCCCCATCATCGCGTGGCCATAGCGGTCGTGCCGGCCGTCGACGGTGCGCACGGCAAGGCTGTAGTGATGCGCCGCGTGTTCGTGCAGTTCCAGTTGCGGCAGCACCAGTTCGGGAACGGCCAGCCGCACCCGCGCCGGCAGATCGTCCAGCGAATGGAGGAAATCGACGAAATCGGTGCCGCTGAACCGCAACAGTCGCCTGATCGCGCCCGAACCCCGCCCCGATACCAGGAAGGTGCCGATATCCTCAAGCACCTCGTCATGCCCCCTGCCCAGCGCCCGGGCGAGCGCATCGAGCACCCTTTCGGTGATGGCGCAGTCGTAGACCTGCATCGCCTCGAACGCGCAGACCCCGAGCCCCGCGCGGCGGCAGACGTCGTTCCAGAATCCCTCGTCATAGGTTTCGCACGCGAACCTTTCGATGGCCTGATTGACCAGCCCGTGCATGATACGCCTCCACGCCCCCGGCGCAAATGTCGCAGTCCCGGCTTAAGAAAGGCTCAATAATCACAATTGTCGGCATCGCGGCCGGACAGGCGGGCGCGGCTCAGAAATCGGTCGGTGCGCCGCCTTCGGCCTTGCGGCGGTCGACGAAGGCGGCGAGTTCGTCGCGCACGCCCTCATCCATCGGCGGCGGCTCGAAACCCGCCAGGATATCGCGCCAGACATGGTGGGCACGCTCTGCCGTCCACACCCCGCCCGCGGCTTCCCACGCCTCGAAATTGCGCCAGTCGCTCAGGAACGGCTGGTAGAAGGCGGTGGTATAGCGGTCCTGGGTATGCTGGATGCCGAAGAAATGCCCCGCATCGCCCACTTCGCGCACCGCCTCGGTGGCGATCTCGTCGGGGCCGGTGGCGCAGATCGCCGGCTCCATGTAGCGCTCTATCTGCTGCAGCACCTCGCAATCCATGACGAATTTCTCGGGACTTGCGATCAGCCCGCCCTCGAGCCAGCCCGCCGCATGATAGACCATGTGCGCCCCCGCCTGCACCGCCGACCACAGGCTGTTCGATGTCTCCCACATCGCCTGGGCGTCGGGCACGTTGGCCGCGCACACGCCCGAGGCGCGCAGCGGCAGCTTGTAGAGGCGCGCCATCTGGCCGGTCATCTGGGTGGCGCGCATGTATTCCGGCGTGCCGAAGGCCGGCGCCCCCGATTTCATGTCGACGTTCGAGGTGAACGTGCCGATGGCGCAGGGCGCACCGGGCCGGATCACCTGTGCCAGCACCACCGCGCTCAGCGCCTCCGCGAGGCTTTGCGCCACCGCGCCGGCCATCGTCACCGGCGCCATGGCGCCCGCGAGCGTGAAGGGCGTGACCACCAGCCCCTGCCCCCGGCGCGCCAGCCGCATCCAGCCGTCGAGCATCGGATGATCGTGCTTCAGGGGCGAGGTCGAGTTGATGTTGGTGTACATGTGCGGGCGCGCCTCGAACTCGGCGTCCGAGAGCCCGGCGGCGATGCGCACCATCTCCATTACGTCCTCGACCCGCTCGGCACCCAGCGCATAGGCATGCGCGACCTTGTCGGTCAGCGTCAGCTTGTCGTAGAGCACATCGAGGTGACGCACCGAGGGATGGATGTCCTGCGGTTCCACCGGATAGCCGCCAACGAAATGAATGCAGTTGAAATACTGGCTGAGTTTCAACAGGTTGCGGCACATCTCCCGGTTGCCGGTCACCTTGCGGCCAAGTTCCATGTCCCAGTATCCGGGCGGCGACGAGACATTGCCGAAGTTCAGGTGCCGCCCGCCCATCGTGATCGCGCGGTCGGGATTGCGCGGCGTGATGGTCCAGCTTTCGGGGGCGTGGGCGATCGTCTCGATCACGAAATCGCGGCCCATGCGCACGCGCTCGCCGTCGATGTCGCAGCCGCCCGACCGGTTCAGGATCTCCACCGCCTCGGGGTTGAGGAAGGTGATGCCGATCTCTTCGAGGATGCGCATCGCGCCGTCATGAATCGCGGCGATGCCATCGTCGTTCAGCGGCTCGACCGGGCGGTCGATGTTCAAGGGCGGGTTCCACGGCATCTGCTCGATCGCCGCGGTGCCGCGCCGGGCGGTATTGCCGGCACGGCCGCCGCCACGCCGTCTGCGTTTGGCCTGGTCTGCCATCGGGGCCTCCGTGATGCGCTGAGAGGCATGCAATCACTCGAACCCAAAAGGCGTTTGCCGATTTGCGACGCCTGCTGTCGCTGCGGGGTCATCCGTGCGCCTGTTTCGGACGCAAACCCCGGCCGGTCACGAAAAGATAGACGGCAAGGCTGATCACCACGATGGCCCCGCCCAGCAACATGCCGGGCGTCGGACGTTCGCCGACGCCAAGCCAGACCCAGAGCGGACCCAGCACCGTCTCCAGCAACATCAGCAGGCTGACATTGGCGGCCTGGGTGTGGCGCGACGCCAGCGACAGGGTAAAGAACGACACCGGCAGGATGACGCCGCCGGTCACCGCCATCGCCCAGGGGTGGCCCTGCATCATCGCCGCGGGGCCCGTCACCGTCAGCCCGATCAGCCCCGCCCCCCAGGCGCCGAGGCCGATCACCAGCAGGATCGGCAGTCCCGGCCGGGCACGCAGGGTGACGAAGTTCAGTGCCAGCACCATCGCCACGCCCAGCCCGAACGCCGCGCCGGTGAGCGCCCGCAGATCGAGTTCCACCCCCGCCCCCTGCCCGTCCGAGACCGCGACGGCGATGCCGGCCATGACCGCCGCCATCGCCGCCCAGGTCGCCATGCTCGTGGGCTCGCCCAGGCCCACGCGGCTGAGCAGCGCCGAAAAGACCGGCACCGCCGCCACCCCGATCAGCACCATCGCCACCGGCGCCGAGCCGATACCGAGGCAGAAAAGGGTCGAATTCAGGGTCTGGCAGCCGACGATGGTCATGCCCGCGCCGGTTCGCAGACGGGACAGATCGCCCCGCCGGTCGCGGCTGAGCAGCGCCCAGGCCAGCACCATGACCGTGCCCATGATCAGCCCCCGCCAGGCCACCATCTGAAAGCCCGACATCTGCGACATCCGCATGAACAGCGCATCCGGCGTCAGGAACAGCGCCCCCGCGGCGGCCAGCGCCAGGCCAAAGAGCGGGTGCCGGGTCATGGCGCCTCCAGCCAGCCGGGAAGGGCGCCGATATCGGGCAGCACCGCATCGGCCAGGGATGCCAGGTCGTCGTGTCCGGCCACGCCGGTCAGGACCGCCAGCGTGCGCATGCCGGCCGCACGGCCCGCGATCATGTCGTGGGCACTGTCGCCGACCATCGCCACGCGCGCCGGGTTCAGCCGGTGGCGGCGGACAAAGGCCAGCAGCGGATCGGGGTCGGGCTTGGCCCCGAAACCGGAATCGAAACCGGCGATGAAATCGAAATGCCCCGCCACCCCGGCGGCCTGCAACTGGGCGTGCGCGGCGGTCTCGCTGTCGTTCGTCATCACGCCCAGGAGCAGCCCCCGTGCCCTGAGCCCCGCGAGCAGCGGACCCAGCGGCACCGGCGGCGCCAGCGGCGCAGCCGCTGCCAGTTCGGTCATCAGCGCCTCGAGCGCGACGATGTCGGGGCCGCCGGGGTCGAGGACGCGGGCGACGCATTCGGCCGCCTCGCGGTTGGTCCCGGCAATGACCGGGCTGTCGGGACGAAAGCGGCCGCCGGCGTGGATGTCGAACGCCATTGCCTCGGCCACCGCGATGCGCCGGGCGGGATCGTCGCCGGCCAGGCGGTCGATCAGTTCCTGCGCCCAGACGCTCCAGGTGGCGTGGAAATCGAACAGCGTGCCGTCCTTGTCGAAGAGCAGCGCGTCAAGCTTTCTGACCGGAACATTCACCATGCACGCCTCAGGTCCAGTGCATCTGCACGCCGCCCGGAAGGGCCGCGCGTGCCGCCATCGGGGCGGTGCAGTCCAGCCCCTCGGCGTTGCAAAACGCCATCACCCAGGCATCGTCCATCAGAACGAAATCCAGCACGGACCCAAGGAATTCAGGCTCTTGCGCGCACTCGCGCAGATCCGCCGCCGCCGCGCCGGTGGCACCCAGAAAGACCGGCAGCAGATCATCATTGCCGGCCAGCCAGGCCAGGCATCTGAGTGCGATCGCTTCGGCGGCATCCCGCGACAGGTCCATCGGCGTTAATTCCCGGAAAGGTTTTCTTAACCTCTGACAGGGATAGTCGATGCACCGACAAGAGCAAGTCCGAAGGACCGTTTCCCCAGATGACCGGAAAGATACTCATCGTCGACGCGCTCGCTACCAACCGGATCGTGCTGAAGGCGCGGCTTGCCGCCGCCTTCTACGAGGTGGTGCAGGCCGGCAGCGGGGCCGAGGCCGTCGCCGCGGCGCGGGACGCGCGGCCCGACCTGCTCATGC
>CAZNMK010000039.1:0-12106 GCA_964574045.1 uncultured Roseovarius sp.
CAGCGCCGCCGCGATCCGCGGCCCGACCTTGTCGGCGGCGTCGAAAAAGCGGCGGGCGTCCCTGTCCTGCACGAACTCCACCGCGCACAGCATCCCCTCGCCGCGCACCTCGCCGACATGGGCATGTTCGCCCAGCGCCTGCGCCATCGTCCGATTGAGGTATCCGCCGACGGCGCCGGCATTGGCGATGAGGTCCAACTCGTCGAGCAGGCGCAGGTTGGCGACCCCCGCCGCCGCGCCGACGGGATGGGCGGAATAGGTCCAGCCGTGGCCTATGGGCCCGTTCTCGTCGGTGCCCTGCTCGAGCACCCTCCACATCCTCTCGCCCACGATCGAGCCCGAAAGCGGCGCATAGGCGCTGGTCAGCCCCTTGGCGATGGTGATCAGGTCGGGGCGCATCCCGTAGTGGCTTGATCCGAACATGCTGCCCAGCCGCCCGAAGCCCGTGACCACCTCGTCGGCCACCAGCAATATGTCGTGGCGCTCGAGCACCTCTTGTATCGCCTCCCAGTATCCCGCGGGCGGGGGCACGATACCGCCGGTGCCCAGCACCGGCTCGCCGATGAAGGCGGCGATGGTATCCGCACCCTCGCGTTCGATCAGCGCCTCGAGCGCCTCGGCGCAATGGGCGACGAATTGCGCCTCGCTCTGGCCGGTATCCTCGCGACGATAGAAATAGGGCGCCTCGGTATGCACGACCTGCGCCATCGGCAGGTCGAACTTGCGGTGAAACAGCTCGAGCCCGGTCAGCGACCCGGTCATCAGCCCCGAGCCGTGATAGCCCCGCCAGCGGCTGACGATCTTCTTCTTTTCCGGCCGCCCCAGGATGTTGTTGTAATACCAGATCAGCTTGATGTTGGTCTCGTTGGCGTCCGAGCCCGACAGGCCGAAATAGACCTTGCTCATACCCTTGGGTGCGCGGTCGAGAATCATCTTGGCCAGGGTGATGCTGGCCTCGGTGCCGTGGCCGACATAGGCGTGGTAATAGGCAAGTTCGCGCGCCTGCGCGGCGATCGCCTCGGCGATCTCGGTGCGGCCATAGCCGGCGTTGACGCAATAGAGCCCGGCAAACCCATCCAGCAGCCGGTTTCCGTCGCGGTCCTCGATGTGACAGCCCTGGCCCCCGGCGACGATCCGGTTCGGCGCCTCGCCGCGGGCGAACTGCGCCAGATGCGTCGAGGGATGAAAGAAGTTGTCGCGGTCCCACTGGTCGAGCTGGTCGTTACGTAGCATCGTCTTTTCCTTTCGGTCTGTTCGGGGACCGGAGTTTTCAAGAACTCCGGGTCAAGATCCTTTCAAGATTCTGGCCGGCTCACGCCCAGTCGCGGCAGACGTACTTGATCTCCATGAACTCCTCCATGCCCCTGCGGGCCCCCTCGCGGCCCAGCCCCGACTGCTTGACGCCCCCGAACGGGATCGGCGCGCCGGTCACCTTGGTGCGATTGACCGCCACCATGCCGAACTGCAGCGCGCGGGCGACGCGGTAGATACGGCGCGGGTCGTGGCTGTGCAGATAGGCCACCAGCCCGTATTCGGTGGCGTTGGCGCGGGCGATCACCTCTTCCTCGGTGTCGAAGGGCGCGACCGGCGCCACCGGGCCAAAGGTTTCCTCGTGCATGATCGCCGCCTCGTCGGGCACATCCGTCAGCACCGTCGGGCGATAGAAGAGCGGGCCGAGTTCCTTTGCCCGTTCGCCCCCCGATGCCAGCCGTGCGCCGCGCTCCAGCGCGTCGGCGACATGGGCCTCCTGCTTTTTCACCGCCGCCTCGTTCATCAGCGGGCCGATATCGGGGTCGTCCATGCCGGGCCCGATCCGCAGCGCCCGCGTCGCCGCGACGAAGCGGCGGCAGAACTCGTCGTAGATCGGACGCTCGACATAGATGCGGTTGGCGCCGAGGCAGTCCTGCCCCGAGGTCGCCCATTTCGCCGCCATCGTCTCGGCCACGGCGGTGTCCATGTCCGCGCCCTTGAAGACGATCACCGGCGCGTGGCCCCCCAGTTCCATCACCAGCTTCTTCACCGTGTCGGCCGACTGGCGGTACAAGAGCCGCCCGACCTCGGTCGAGCCGGTGAAGGACAGCACCCTGACGCGGGCATCCTCGGTCCAGGGCGGCACCACGGTCGAGGCCCGTCCCGTCACCACGTTGAAAACCCCCGCCGGCACCCCGGCGCGTTCGGCCAGTTCCGCGAGCGCCAGCGCCGAAAACGGGGTCTCGTGGCTCGGGTGGGCGACCGCGGTGCAGCCAGCCGCCAACGCGGCCGCCGCCTTGCGCGTCAGCATCGCGGCGGGAAAGTTCCACGGCGTGATCAGCGCCGCGACGCCGACGGGTTCGAGCCACAGCTCGACCTCGGCGTCGGCCAGGTGGCTGGTCACGCCCTCGATGTTGGGGCGCTTGGCCTCTTCGGCGTAGTATTCGACAAAGCTCGCGGCATAGTCGATTTCGCCGCGCGCCTCCGACAGCGGCTTGCCCTGCTCCAGCACCATGATCCGCGCCAGATCCTCGCGATGTTCCGTCATCAGCTCGAACCAGCGCCGCAGGATCGCCGAGCGTTCCTGCGGCAGGGTCATCGACCAGCCGGCAAAGGCCGCCTGCGCGGCATCGACGGCGGCGGCGGATTCCTCTGCCGACAGGCTCGCCACATCGCCCAGCCGGTCGCCGGTCGCGGGATCGTGCACCGCTACCGTCTCGCCCGAGCCGGCGGCGCACCACTTGCCGCCGATATAGGAAAAGCTGCGTACCAGCGCCTTGTCGGCGATCTCTGCGCTCAGGGTGATGGCCTTGTCCAAGGTTTTGTCTCCTCCGCTCGTCTGTGCGCGGACGATACAACCGGCCGGCCGGCCAGCGGGGCCGTATTCGGATGCCATTGCAGAAGATTCGTCTGGAGCCGCGCCCTTGCGCGGGCGGATCTGCCCGCGTCAGCCGTTCAGCAGCGCCTCGAGCGGCGGCGCGCCGCCGCCCTTGACGGGCTTGGTCACCACATAGGTGAAATACCGCGCCAGACCAACCCGCGCCTCGAGCAGGGTATCGACCAGGCGCTGATAGCTGTCGATGTCGCGGGTAACGATCTGCAGAAGATAGTCGAAACCGCCGCCGAGCGCCCAGCAGGCGACGATCTCGTCGTGCCGCTGCACCGCCTCCTCGAAGAGGCGGAACGCCGCCGCGGTGTGGTCGTGCAGCTCGGCGGCGACGAAGACGGTGACGTGGGGTGCGAGTTTCCTGAGCGCGATGCGCGCGCCGTAGCCCTCGACGATGCCGGCCTCCTCGAGCTTGCGCAACCGTTCCCAGCAGGGGCTGGCCGACAGGCCCACGCGCTCGGCCAGCTCGGCCTTGGTGATCCGCCCCCGAGTCGAGAGCACCCGCAGGATGGCGATGTCGCGCGCATCGAGCTTCATGCCCGGATCGCCGTGCCGGCATCGCTGCCGTTCAGCAGCGCGTGGACATGGCTCGCGATGGCGGTGTCCTGCGCCCCGGTGCCGGTCAGGTCGACGATGGTGATGTCCTCGGGGCGGCGCCGCCCCGGCGCCGCGCCGGTGATCACCTGCCCCAGCTCGGCCGGGATGCCGCCCTGCCAGAAACCGGCGTCGATGGCGGCGCGCAGCTCTCCCATCGTCTGCACCTGGGTGGCGCGGTCGGCGACATAGAGATCGGCCAGCGCCAGCGCCTCGGGGTCGATCTCGTTCTTTCCGGGCTGGTCCGAGCCCATCGCGGTGACATGCAGCCCCGGATGCAGCCACTCGGCCCTGAGCACCGGCGCCCGCGCCGGCGTCGTCGTCACCACCAGCTGGCATTCCGCCACCAGCTGCGCCGGGTCCGAGACGATCTCGGCCTCGACCGGCAGCACGTTCGCGAGGTCGCGCGCGCATTCCGCCGCCCGCTGCCCGTCGCGCCCCCAGACGATGAGCCGCTTGAACGGGCGTACCAGATGCACCGCCTGCATCTGGAGCCGCGCCTGCACCCCGGTGCCGATGACGCCGGCGGTCCCGACATTTGCCGGCGCCAGATGCCGCGCCGCGACCGCGCCGGCGGCGGCGGTGCGGATGTCGGTCAGGTAGCCGTTGTCGAGATAGAGCGCCTCGACCAGCCCGGTTTTCGCCGACAGGAGAACCATCAACCCGTTCAGGCTGGGCAGTCCCAGCCCGGGGTTGTCGAAGAAACCGGGGCTGATCTTGATCGCGAAGCCCGGCAGGCCGGGGATATAGGCGGTCTTGACGTCGACCTCGCCGTTGACCATCGGCAGCTCCATCGACAGCACCGGCGGCATCACCACCTCGCCCTTCGCCAGCGCCACGAAGGCGTCCTCGATCACGTCGACCAGATCGAGGTCGAGCGCGACCAGCCCGCGCAGATCGGCCTCGGTCAGTATCCGGATGTCATGGGCCATCGACCCTGTCCCCCTCGTAAACGCTTCCCCTCACGGTCAGATCGCCCAGCACCACGTCCTGCCCGGTCACCACGCGGGTAAAGAGCGCCATGTCCGGGTTGCGGCCGGTGATAACGGCGGCCGCCGGCCCGCGCAGGCGCACCTTGCCGGTCAGCACCGCCGCCGGCCCCACCGCCGCGCCGCCCTCGGCCACGATCCGGTCCTCGTAGTAGAGCGCCTGCATGGCGCGATAGATGTCCTGCTCGCTCACCAGCACGACCTCGTCCAGCAACTCGCGGCACATCGCCAGGGTCAGCCGGTTTTCCGCCCCGATACCGCCGCCCAGACTGTCGGCGAGGCTCGCCACCTCCTCTACGGCGACCGGGCGGCCCGCGCGCAGGCTTTCATGCATCGCCGCGCCGCGTTCCATCGTCACCCCGACGACGCGGATGCCCGGATTGACGGATTTCGCCGCCAGCGCCACGCCCGCCGCCAGCCCGCCGCCCGAAAGCGGCACCAGCAGCGTTTCCAGATCGGGGCGGCGGGTCATGATCTCGAGCCCGACGGTGCCCTGCCCGGCGATGACGCGGGCATCGTCGAAGGGCGGGATTTCGGCCAGCCCGTCCTCGGCCGCCAGCCGCCCGGCCTCGGCCTGCGCGTCGTCCTGGCTGTGCCCGACGATGCGCACCTCGGCACCCAGTGCGCGGATGCCGTCGACCTTGGCCCGCGGCACCAGTTCCGACATGCAGATCACCGCCCTTAGCCCGCGTTCGCGCGCCGCCCACGCGACCCCGCGGCCGTGATTGCCGGTCGAGCAGCATGTCACGCCGGCGACATCGCCCAGCCCCGCTACCGCGTTCAGCGCCCCGCGCAGCTTGAACGCGCCGATGGGCTGCGCGGTCTCGAGCTTGAGCAGGAATTCCTGCCCCGCGACCCCGCCGATAAAGGGCGACGGCACCAGCGGCGTACCGTCGGCAACCCCCCGGATCGCCCGGGCGGCGGCCATGATGTCGGCCAGTGTCGGCGTCACCCGTTTCTCCCTGTCGTCTGACGCGCACTCTTGCCGCAGGGCGGGCCCGCGTCAACTCCGCCGCCGCCCGATGGCCGAAAACGACATCGCAACCGCCGGTTTCCGGCCTTGCGGCGGCCACCGGCGGCGGTAAGGCTGGAACCGACACGGACGAAAGGAGCGACGAGAGATGAGCGACAAGGACCTGCCCTTTTCCCGGGCCGAATACGACCGCCGCCTGGCCCTGACCCGCGCGGCGATGGAACGCGCCGGGATCGAGCTCTTGTTCGTCACCGACCCGTCGAACCAGGCCTGGCTCACGGCCTATGACGGCTGGTCGTTCTATGTCCATCAGGGGGTTCTGGTGCCGATGGTGGGCACGCCGGTCTGGTGGGGCCGCAACATGGACAAGTTCGGCGGCCGGCGTACCTGCTGGATGCCCGAGGACCGCATCCTCGGCTATGCCGACGATTTCGTGCAGTCGACCGACCGCCACCCGATGCAGGATCTGGCCGCGCATATCCGCGCGCTGGGCTTCGAGACCGCCCGCATCGGGGTCGAGATGGAAAACTACTACTATTCGGCCAAGGCCCATGCGGTGCTGACCGCCGAATTGCCGCAGGCCCGGTTTTCCGATGCCACCGCGCTGGTGAACTGGCAGCGGCTGGTGAAGTCGGACGAAGAGATCGCCATTATCCGCAAGGCCGCGCGCATCTCGGAAAAGGTGGCGCGGACGGCCATCGACCGCGCGGCGCCGGGGGTGCGCAAGAACGATCTGGTCGCCGACATCGTTCACGCCGGCATCGCCGGGGTGGACGACATCTGGGGCGACTATCCGGCGATCGTGCCGCTCACGCCCTCGGGCGCCGACGCCAGCGCCGCGCACCTGACATGGAACGGCGCGCCCATGCGCGCCGGCGAGGCCACGTTCTTCGAACTCTCGGGGTGCTACCGCCGCTATCACGCGCCGCTTTGCCGGACCGTGTTCCTGGGCACCCCGCCGGCCGAGATGCGCGAGGCCGAGAAAGCCCAGGTCGAGGGCATCGAGGCCGGGCTCGAGGCCGCGCGCGCCGGCAACCGCACCTGCGACATCGCCAATGCCTTCATGAGCGTGCTGACCGGATACGGCATCCGCCGCGAGGGGCGCATGGGCTATCCGGTCGGCCTTTCCTACCCGCCCGACTGGGGCGAGCGCACCGCCTCGATCCGCGGCGAGGACGAGACCGTGCTGGAACCCGGCATGGTCTTTCACTTCATGCCGGCGCTGTGGATGGAAAGCTGGGGGCTGGAAACGACCGAGACCATCCTCATCCGCGAGGATGGCCCGGCGGAGGCGCTCTGCGACGTCGAGCGCAAGCTCTTCGTCAAGGATTAGCGGGTCGCGCCCGATCGGAACCGCCCACCCGTCGCGCCAGCGACGGGCACGTGCCCGTCGTCGAACCGTGTCCGAATGAACGCGACATACCCTGGAGACGAATGCCTCCGGCGGGAGTATTCGCGGCAGGATGAAGCCCCGGATGCCGCACGGCGGCGGCGGCGTTCAGCCCGCCGCGGCCATCAGCCCGTCCCGTTTCAGCGTCTCATGGGTCAGGTCCAGCGCCCTCGCGGCCCGTTCGATCAGCAGGTCGATCTCGTCCCTTTCGATCACCAGCGGCGGCGAGATCACCATGCGGTCGCCGACATGGCGCATCACCAGCCCCGAGGCAAAGCAGTGCTCGCGGCAGATCAGCCCGACTGTGCCTTTCTCGGCGGCGAATGCGGCGCGGGCGGCCTTGTCAGGCGTCAGCGCCAGCGACCCCATCAGGCCGACGATCCGCGCCTCGCCCACCAGCGGGTGATCGGCCAGCGATTCCCATTTCTGCCGCAGGTAAGGCGCGGTATCGGCCGCGACGCGCTCGACGATGCCCTCCTCCTCCAGGATGCGCAGGTTTTCCAGCGCCACGGCGCAAGCCACCGGGTGGCCGGAATAGGTATAGCCGTGCACGAATTCGCAGCCCGCCATCACCTCGGCCACCTCGTCGCAGACGATCGAGCCGCCGATGGGCGCATAGCCCGAGCTCAGCCCCTTGGCCACGGTCATGATATGCGGGCGGATGCCGAAGGTCTGCGAGCCGAACCAGCGCCCGGTGCGCCCGAAACCGCAGATCACCTCGTCGGCGATCAGCAGGATGCCGTGCGCGTCGCAGATGCGCTGGATCTCGGGCCAGTAGGTGTCGGGCGGCACGATCACGCCGCCGGCGCCCTGTACGGGCTCGGCGATGAAGGCGGCGACGCGGTGCGCGCCCAGCTCTTCGATCGCGTGTTGCAGTTCGCGCGCCCGCATCAGCCCGAATTCCTCGGGGCTCATGTCGCCGCCCTCGGACCACCAGTCGGGCTGGCCGATGTGATGGATGCCGGGGATCGGCAGCCCGCCCTGCGCGTGCATCGGCGCCATGCCGCCAAGGCTGGCGCTGCCCATCGACGAGCCGTGATAGCCGTTCCTGCGCGCGATGACGATGTCGCGTTCCGGCTGGCCCTTTTCGGCCCAGTAGGTGCGTAAGAGGCGGATGTTGGTGTCGTTGGCCTCCGACCCCGAGCTGGCATAGAAGACGTGGTTCAGATCGTATGGCGTCAGCCCGGCCAGCTTTTCCGCCAGGGCGATGGCCGGCACGTGCGTGGTCTGGAAGAAGGTGTTGTAATAGGGCAGCTCGGCCATCTGCCGCGCCGCCGCCTCGGCCAGTTCGTTGCGCCCGTAACCGATATTGACGCACCAGAGCCCGGCCATGCCGTCGAGATAGTCGTTGCCGTCGCTGTCGGTCAGGGTCACGCCGCGGGCGCGGGCGATGATGCGCGCGCCCTTGCTGGCCAGGTCGCGGCCGCGGGTGAAGGGATGCATGTGATGCGCGGCATCGAGGGCCTGCAGCTCGGCGGTGGGCATGTGGTTGGTGATGAGTGTCATCGCGAAGCCTTTCCTCGTCTCGGGGTCGGTCTGGCCGGCAGCGGGCCGAGTCGCGATCATAATATGATCAAATTATCCGGCGTCAATCGAATCAGCGCGGGCGGCGCTCCCTGGCCAGGTCCAGGCGAACCTGTTCCATCCCCTGCACGACATCCTCGCGCATCGCGACCGCGGCCGCCTCGCCATCGCCGGCAGCCATCGCCGCCAGCATCGCCTTGTGCTTGTCCGGCAGGTTCTGCGTGCCCAGACGCCCGCACACCACCCTGAGCGACGGCCCGAAACGCAGCCACAGCCCATCCGCGAGCTCGGCCAGGATCGGCGTGCCGGCGATATCGTAGACCGCCTTGTGAAAGCGGTAGTTGCATTCCAGGTAGGCACGCAGGTCGCCCTGCGCGATGGCCGCGTCCAGATCGTCGTCGAGCGCGGTGAGATGCGCCAGGTCGCCCTTTGTGGCGCGGGCCGTGGCGCAGCGCGCCAGATGCGGTTCAAGCCATTGTCTTGCAACGATCAATTCGCCGATATTCTCGGCGCTCAGGCGCGGCACCGTCACCCGCCGGTTGCCCTGGAATTCCAGCGCGCCCTCGGCGGTCAGCCGCCGGATCGCCTCTCGCACCGGGGTCATTCCGGCGCCCAGGCGGTCGGTCAGGCCCTGGATCGTCACCGGCTGGCCGGGGGCGAGATCGCCGAAAAGCACCAGCGCCCGCAGCCGCCGGTAGATCAGCTCATGCGCGGGCAGGCGCCCATGTCCCAGGGGCGCCGGCATCGGTCTGCCTGCCGTCTTCGTCATCTCCGCTCACCCCGTATCCGGCGCCCCACCTGCATCCTTGCGAGTTTAGCGGCGGCGTGAAAACATTTCCATATTGCCATATTGCCAGGCGAGGATTTTTTTGATCAAATCCGCGCATAGTGCAAGAGAACACGGAACCAACGGGAGTGTGACATGAAACGACTGATCCTGACGACCGCCGCCGCTCTGGCCCTCGGCGCCGCCGCCTCGGCCGACGAGGTACGGGTCTACAACTGGTCCGACTATATCGACGAGGACCTGCTGGCCAAGTTCGAGGAGGAGACCGGCCTCGACCTGGTCTACGACGTCTTCGACAGCAACGAGGTGCTCGAGACCAAGATGCTGGCCGGCGGATCGGGCTATGACGTCGTGGTGCCCTCGGGAACCTTCCTGCAGCGCCAGATCACCGCCGGCGCGTTCCAGAAGCTCGACAAGTCGAAGCTGCCCAACATCGAGAACATGTGGGACGTGATCGTGGCCCGCACCGAACAGTACGACCCCGGCAACGAGTATTCGATCAACTACATGTGGGGCACCACCGGCATCGGCGTCAATGTCGGCAAGGTGACCGAGATACTGGGCGAGGGCGCGCCGATCAACAGTCTCGAACTGGTCCTCAACCCCGAGAACATGGAAAAGCTCAGCCAGTGCGGCGTGCATTTCCTCGACGCGCCGGCCGAGATGATCCCGATGGCGCTGAAATATATCGGCGAGGACCCCGACAGCCACGACCCCGAGGTGATCGCCAGGACCGAGGCGGTGCTGATGGCGGTGCGTCCCTACATCCAGAAGTTCCACAGCTCGGAATACATCAACGCGCTGGCCAACGGCGATATCTGCGTCGCCGTGGGATGGTCGGGCGACATCCTGCAGGCGCGCGACCGTGCCGCCGAGGCCGGCAACGACGTCGAGATCGCCTATCACGCGCCCAAGGAAGGCGCACAGATGTGGTTCGACCAGATGGCGATCCCGGTCGACGCGCCCAACCCCGACGGCGCGCATGCGTTCCTCAATTTCATCATGGATGCCGAAAACGCCGCCGCGGCGTCGAACTACGTCTATTACGCCAACGGCAACGAGGCCAGCCAGCAGTACCTGGTCGAGGACGTGATCGGCGACCCGGCGATCTATCCCGACGCCGAAACGCTGGAGAACCTCTATACTACCACACCCTACCCGGCCAAGGTCCAGCGGGTGGTCACCCGGATGTGGACCAAGATCAAGTCGGGCACCTGACAGCCCGGCCACGGCCCGCACGCCGCGGGCGCGGGCCGCTCGCAGTCCGGGGGATGCCTGCGCGCGCCGCAGCGCTCTCCCGGCAAAGCCCGGCATGAGGGGACAGGCATGGGCCAGACCGATTTCGAACCCTGGAACGATCCGCAGGCGAAACCGCTCATCCAGTTCCGGGGCGTGACCAAGCGGTTCGGCGATTTCACCGCCATCGACAACCAGTCGTTCGACATATTCGAGAAGGAGTTCTTTGCCCTTCTCGGCCCGTCGGGGTGCGGCAAGACCACGATGATGCGGATGCTGGCGGGGTTCGAGGCTCCGACCGAGGGCACCATCCTGCTGGGCGGTCAGGACATCGCGCCGATCCCGCCCAACCGGCGCGCGGTCAACATGATGTTCCAGTCCTATGCGCTTTTCCCGCATCTCAGCGTGTGGGAGAACATCGCCTTCGGGCTGAAACGCGACCGCATGGAAAAGGACCGCATCAAGGCCCGCGTCGAGGAGATGCTCAAGCTCACGCGCCTCGAACAGTTCGCCGGCCGCAAGCCGCACCAGATCTCGGGCGGCCAGCGGCAGCGGGTGGCGCTGGCGCGCAGCCTCGCCAAGGCGCCGAAACTGCTACTGCTCGACGAACCCATGGGCGCGCTCGACGCCAAGCTGCGGCAGAAGACCCAGTTCGAGCTGATGGACATCCAGGAAAAGACCGGTACCACCTTCGTCATCGTCACCCATGACCAGGAAGAGGCGATGACGGTCGCCAGCCGCGTGGCGGTGATGGATCAGGGCCGCATCGTGCAGGCCGACACGCCGGCGCGCATCTACGAGCAGCCCAATTCGGTCTATGTCGCCGACTTCATCGGCGAGGTGACGATCATCGACGGCGCCGCCACGCCCGAGGGGGACGGCTACGAGATAACCCATGCCGAGGGCCTGCCGCCGCTCTTCGTCAAGACCGACAAGAGCCTCGCCAGGGGACAGGCCAGCCACCAGGCGATCCGCCCCGAAAAGGTGGCGATCTCGGCGGAAAAGCCCGAGGGCCGCCGCAACGTGCTGCGCGGGCGCATCCTCGACATCGCCTATCTCGGCAACATCTCGACCTACCTGGTCGAACTGCCGAACGGCAAGATCGTCAAGGCCCAGACCGCCAACACCCGCCGCCTGGCCAACCGCCCTTTCACCTGGGAGGACGAGGTCTGGCTGAGCTGGTCGGACACCGCCGCCGTCCTGCTGGAACACTGAGCGATGCGCCGCGCCGTCCTCATCCTCGTTCCGTATCTCTGGCTGCTGGCGCTTTTCCTGGTGCCGTTCCTGATCGTCTTCAAGATCAGCCTCAGCGACGTCGCGCTGGCGATCCCGCCCTATGTGCCGACGCTCGACCTGACGGAGGGCTGGAAGGGGGTCAGGGGGTTCTTCGCCGAGCTCGACTTCGAGAACTTCACGTTCCTGACCACCGACGACCTCTACTGGAAGGCGTACCTGTCGTCGCTGCAGATCGCCGTCCTGGCCACCGCGATGACGCTGCTGGTCGGCTATCCCATCGCCTACGGCATGGCCAACGCGCCCGACCACTGGCGGCCCACGCTGATGATGCTGGTGATCCTGCCGTTCTGGACCAGTTTCCTGATCCGGGTCTATTCGTGGATGGGGATACTGTCGACCGAGGGTTATCTCAACCAGTTGCTCATGGGGCTGGGGCTGATTTCCGAGCCGCTGACCATCCTCAACACCAACACCGCCGTCTATATCGGCATCGTCTACACCTACCTGCCGTTCATGATCC
>CAZNMK010000040.1:0-11773 GCA_964574045.1 uncultured Roseovarius sp.
GGCGGGTTCTGGCCGAACGGGTCTCTACCCTGCCGCATGTCGCCAATACCTCGACCTATGTGGCGATGGAGGCGGTCAAGGAGAACGCTCTTCAGGATGTGATTTGATTGCGCAGCCGGGCGCGCCATAATTCCGACGCATGAGACGGTATCTTTGCACCATCGTGCTCCTGCTGGCGGCGGCGCCGGTGCGGGCGGGGGATTGCCCCGCGCCGCCGGACAGGGCCGACGAGCTGACGCAGCTGATCGAGGCGGTTCAGCAGGCCCCCGACGCCCAGAGCGCGCGGCTCATTTCGAACGACATGTGGGACATCTGGGCCGATGCCCCCGACACCCATGCGCAGGAGCTGCTGGACGAGGGCATGACGAGGCGCGCGGCGTTCGATCTGGACGGCGCCGTTGCCGCCTTTGACGCGCTGGTCGACTACTGCCCCGATTATGCCGAGGGCTACAACCAGCGCGCCTTTGTCAATTTCATCCGCCGGGACTATGCCGCGGCGCTGCCCGACCTGGAACGCGCGCTGGAACTGTCGCCGCGCCATCTGGGCGCGATGTCGGGCCAGGCGCTGACGCTGGCCGCGCTCGGGCGCAATGGCGAGGCGGCGCTGGCGCTGCGCGCGGCGCTCAGGCTCAACCCCTGGCTGCGCGAACGCGACCTGCTGCCGGCGCTCGAGGCGACCGAGGACGATATCTGAGGCCCTCCCCGCCGACCCGGATGGGCCGTTTACACGCGGGCCAGAGCGGTTATTCTCCGCGCCGCAGGCCCGCGTGGTGGAATGGTAGACACAGGGGACTTAAAATCCCCAGGCCGAAAGGCCGTGCCGGTTCGAGTCCGGCCGCGGGTACCACCATGACCGGATCGGCATCCGGCCTTGACGGCACACGCTGTTGGAAACAGCCGCGAGCGATCAGGCAAGCCCGGCATGGGCCGCGCATTCTCGATGAATAGGCATCGAGAGTGCGCTATTGGAAATGCCGGAATTCAGATCGACAGATCGTCCAGCGATTTGCCCTTTTCGAGATACGCCTTGACCCAGTTGGGTTTGCGCCCACGGCCCGTCCAGGTGCGCGACGGATCGGCGGGATCGGCGTATTTGGGGGCGCTTGCCTGTTGTTTCCCGCCACTCCTGGCGGCCTCGCCGCCGAAAAGTTCGCCAATGGAAAAGCCCATTTCCCTTGCGGCCTTTTCGACAGCGGCCTTCGCCTCTTTGCGGGCCTTCTTTTCATGTGTCGCGATCGCCGAGGCAACCGAGTTTTGCAATTGCCTGAGTTCGGAAAGGCTCATTCCATTCAAATCGGATTTCTTGATCGGCATTCGGGGTTTCCTGAAATTGGTTTCACCAGAACCGATTCATATACGTGATCCGGAATTGGGGAAAACAAAAAAATGCAGGTTCGGGCGCCCGAATTCAGGCACCATTCCCTGTATGGTTGCATATGAACCCGATAAGCGCGCCCAAAGGGCGTTTCAGCGGCGTCCGCCGGCAAAGCGCGCCTGCCAGTCCGCGCGCTGTTCGTCGGCGATCTTGGCAAACAGCACGTCCGGCACCGAAAAACCGTGGCCCGCGGCCAGCGCGGACAGGGCCGCCGGGACGTCGTCGGGCCAGCCCGTGCCCCGGGCGTTCATCGCCGCCAGCATCGCCGCGCTGGTGTCGGGGATGAACGGTTCGGAGAGCACCGCGTAGACCGGGATCAGGTTCAGCGCCAGGCGGATCTGCGCCGCCGCCTGCGCCGGATCTTGCTTGTAGGCGGCCCAGGGTGCGGCCTCCTGCAGGTATTCGTTGCCGGCCACCCAGATCGCCCGCAGCGCCGCCGCGGCCTTGCGTATCTCGATGGCGTCCATATGCGCCTGGTAGGCGCCGATCCTCGCCGCCAGATCGGCGATCAGGGCCTCTTCGCGGGGCCCGAATTCGCCCCCCTGCGGCACCTCCTGCCCGAATTTCGAGCGGCAGAACTTGGTTACCCGGCTGACGAAATTGCCCAGCACATCGGCCAGATCCTTGTTGACGCTGGCCTGGAAGTTCTCCCAGGTGAATTCGCTGTCCGAGCTTTCCGGCGCATGGGAAAGCAGCCACCAGCGCCAGTAATCCGCCGGCAGGATGCCGAGCGCGTCATCCATGAACACGCCCCGGCCCTGGCTGGTGGAGAACTGGCCGCCGTCATAGTTCAGGTAGTTGAACGACTTGATGTAATCCACGAGCTTCCACGGCTCGCCCGATCCGATCAGCGTGGCGGGAAAGCTGAGGGTGTGAAAGGGAACGTTGTCCTTGCCCATGAACTGGGTATAGCGCACATCGTCCGCGCCCCGGTCGGTGCGCCACCAGCGTTGCCACTGGACGTCCTCCAGCCCCTCCGCCGCGGCCCATTCGGCGGCGCAGGCGATGTATTCGATCGGCGCGTCGAACCAGACGTAGAAGACCTTGCCCTCCATCCCCGACCAGGGCGCGCCGTCGAACTGCACCGGGATGCCCCAGTCGAGGTCGCGGGTGATGCCCCGGTCCTGCAGCCCGTCGCCGTCATTGAGCCATTTGCGGGCGATCGAGGTGGTCAGCACCGGCCAGTCGGTCTTGGCGTCGATCCATGCGTTCAGCGTGTCGCGCATCCGGCTCTGGCGCAGGTAGAGGTGCTTGGTCTCGCGCATCTCCAGGTCGGTCGAGCCCGAGACCGCGCTGCGCGGGTCGATCAGGTCGGCGGGGTCGAGCTGCTTGGTGCAGTTCTCGCACTGGTCGCCGCGGGCCCTGTCGTAGCCGCAATTGGGGCAGGTGCCCTCGATGTAGCGGTCGGGCAGGAAACGCCGGTCGGCGTTGGAATAGACCTGTTTCTCGGTCACTTCCTCGATCAGCCCGGCATCGTAGAGCCTGCTCGCGAAATGCTGGGTCAGGGCGTGGTTTTCGGGGCTCGACGAGCGGCCGAAATGGTCGAAGCTCAGGCGGAAGCCGTCGGAGAGGGTCTTTTGCACCTGCCACATCTCGGCGCAGTATTCGGCCACCGGCTTGCCCGCCTTGGCGGCGGCCAGTTCGGCTGGGGTGCCGTGCTCGTCGGTGGCGCACAGAAACAGCACCTCGTGGCCGCGCCCGCGCAGGTAGCGGGCGAAAAGATCGGCGGGCAGCTGGCTGCCGACAAGGTTGCCCAAGTGCTTGACCCCGTTGATATAGGGGATGGCGGAGGTGATCAGGTGGCGTGCCATGTCGCGCTCGGGTCCTTTGGGCCGGTGTCCCGCCCCCTTTAGCGAAGCTTCCCGCCTTGTGCCAGAGGGCAGCGCCGCTCAGCGGTCCTCGCGCGCCCCGCCGGTCAGCCGGCCGATGATGAAACTGGTGCGCGGCGACCAGACATAGCGCGTGCGCGGCCCGGCGGTGCGGCGCGCGCGCATCCGTACCAGCCCGAAGACGACAAGAAATCCATGCCCCGCGGCGATCAGCAGGAACATCGCCGCCGGACCGAAGCGGCCGACCAGAGCCGACGCCGCCAGCGGCGCAGCGATGGCGCCCACCGCGTAGAAGAACATCAGCGCCGCCGAAAGCTCGATCCGCTGGTGGCTCGTGGCAAAGTCGTTGGCATGAGCGGCCGATACCGAATAGATCGGAAACGCGGTGGCGCCGAAAAAAAATGTGGTCAGCATCACGCCGCTCGTGCTCAGCCCGTCGAGCGATGCTGTTACGAGACAGATGGCGATGGTTGCCGTCGAGAGCATGATCAGCACATGGCGGCGGTCGAACTTGTCCGCGAGCCAGCCCGCCGGGTATTGCGCCAGCGCCCCGCCCAAGACGTAAACCGCCAGGAACCAGGCGATCTGCTGGGTGTCGAGCCCCACGCGCTCGCCATAGAGCGGGCCGACCATGCGAAAGGACGCGCCCGACAGCGCGGCCACCAGCACCCCCGCCGTTGCCAGCGGCGAGCAGCGGATCAACAGCCCCGGCCGCAGCCTCGGGGCCGGCGGGGTTTCTGGCTGGCGCACGGTGGTCAGCGTCAGCGGCAGCAGCGAGGCGCAGCAGACGATGGCGAGGATGTTGTAGGACACATAGCTCGCGGGTTCGAGCACCGAGATCACCAGCTGCGCCATCAGCGACGCACCCATGTCCGCGACCCGGTAGACACCCATCGTCCGTCCGCGCGTTTCATTGGTGACCTTGGCGTGCAGCCACGCCTCGATCACCGTATAACACCCGGCCACGCACATGCCCGTGGCCACCCGCATCAGCGCCCAAGCGTGCGGCTCGACCACCAGCATATGCGCCAAGAGCCCGATTGCCCCGGCGGCGGTAAAGGCGGCGAAGGCGCGCGAATGCCCGACGCTGCCCATCAGGCGCGGCGCCCACCAGCAGCCGATGAAGAAGCCCATGAAATGAGCCGATCCCAACAGGCCGATCTGGGTGGCGCCGAACCCCAGCTCGAGTCCCGACAGCGCATCCAGCGGCACCACCCCGCCCGACGAGAGCTGCAGCAGGATCGCCGAAAGGATGAGGGCGGCGAATGAAATCAGGGTCCGCATGGCGCCCCCAGCATGGCATTCCGTTTTCGGCCGGCTGGTGCGTTTTCGACAAGGCGGTGTCGTTTTGCGCGGCCTGTGTCTATTTCGCGATATAGGCGAGAACGGTCAGGCTGATGCGGTCACCGATCATGCCGGCATAACCGCTGGCGCCAAACGCCGAGCGGTCGATTTCGCCGGTCAGCAGAACGATCAGCCGGTCGCGGTCTGTGGGGGCGGTGTCCGCCTGCCGGTAGACCGCGGCGCGCAGGGTGACCGGGCGGGTGACGCCGCGAAGCGTCAACTCGCCGGTGACGGTGGCGTCGCGCAGGCCGCCGGCGATGGCGGTCGACCGGAAGCGGATCAGCGGGTTGCGCGCGGCATCGAGCACCAGCGGCCCGCGCATCGCCCGCGTGGCCAGGAAGAAGCCCGCCTTCGCGGCGCGCGCGTCAAGGGTGACGTCGACGCGGCTCGCCGGCAGGTTGCCGAGGTCGAGCGACATCCGCGCCGCATGCACCGGCATGTGCCCTGTCATGTCCGTCCCGTTCATGGTGAAACCGAACACCACCGTCGAGAGGTCCGTATCCAGGCGATAGCTCTCGGGTGCGGCATGCGCCGGCACGGCGGCAGGACCGGCAATGCCGGCAAGGCTGACAAGACAGAAGAGAAGAACCCGGATCATGGCCTATTCACGGCTTGCGGCTAGGGCCGCGCGCGGGCGGCGGCGGTGGGCTGGTATGTCCGGCCCCAGGGCCGGCGTCGGCGTCGCCCTCGGTCTACCCGGCTGCCCGGCAAGGTGCCAGCCCCTTGACGGCCAGGCAAAGCCGGTGCTCTGCCGATGCCTCAGCGCGGGGTCAACTTTTCCAGCGCGGTGCCGTTTTCCCAGGTGCCGTGCAACTCGCGCCCCATCAGCACGTAGACGACCGGCGTCGAGCTGCCCCAGTCGACGGTGACGACTCGGCCCTCGATCTGTCCGCGTCCGCTGTATGGCTGGCCGGCGACGTTCCAGTAGACCTCGACGGCGCTGCCCTGCTGGGAAATGCGTACCTCGCCCCGGTAGACCGAGCCGTCGGGGTTCATCCCCCGCACGTCATAGGCTCCGGCGATGAAATAGACCGGCGCCTCCTGGGCGGCGGTTCCGGTGGCAAGCGTGGCCATCGCGGCCAGTGCCCCGGCAAGGATCAGGCGGCGGTCGGGCATGGCGTGTCTCGCTGTTCTGCCAAAGCCTAGCGCCGTGCGGACGGTCTGGCAATCGCGTCGCGCGCCGAGGTTCCGGCCCAGAGCGCGCGGACATGGCCCGGCAGGTTGCGGGCGGTGACATGGGCCTCGCGCACCAGATGGTCGAAATGCGCCGTCAGCGCCCGCACCCGCTCGGTATCTCGAAAGACCATGTAGCTCTGCCCGATATAGAGCGCCGCCAGCAGCGGGCCGAAGACCGTCAGCGGGGCGGAATAGAGCCGCCGCGCGTCGAACAGGTAGATCCGCAGCCGGGGATAGAGCTGTTCGCACACCTCCAGCAGGAATTCCACCTGTCCGGATCGCACGGCATGGGGCAGGCCGGCATAATAGCCTTCGCCATGGACAAAGGAATGCAGCTCGTAAAGCGGCAGCGCGATCTCGTAGTCCGACTGCGCGTTGCGCATCCAGGCCAGCCGGTCCTCCGACGCGCCGATCGCCTGGTCGATGCTGCGGCCCAGATGCGGGGCGTATTCCCATTGCAGGACTTGCCGCGTCTTCAGCATGTCGGGCAGCGCGGCGGGAACGTGGCGGATCTTGTAGCCGGCGGCCTCCTGGTGCCAGCGGAAGATCTGTTCGTCGACCAGCGCGCGTGGCGCCTCGGTCAGCGACAGGCTGCTGGCCAGGATATCGGCGGCGGTTTCGGGCCGGTCGGTCAGGCCTAACAGCCAGTCGGCCGAAACCCCCAGCGCGGTGGCGCATTCGCCCACCACCTGCGCGTTGGGCAGCCGCGCGCCGCCACCCTTGATCAGTTGCGAAATGGTCGAGCGGTCCACCCCCACGGTACGCGCCAGGGCGCTCTGGCTGGCGCCGCGGGCCTCCATCGCCTCGGCAAGGCGGGCGCGGAACAGGGCGGCGCGGGCGCGTTTGTCCGTTTTTTCCGTCATGCGATGAATTATATGAACAACGTGGAACAATGTTAACCGTTTTCGGAATTTCCCGGCCGCGATGTCCGGCCTATCGGTTGTGCGATCCGAACAATCGAAAGAGGAAAGGAATGGAAACGCGGGCGCGCACGCTTGTGAAAGCCTTGTTGTGGAACGCCATCGGCCTGCTGGTGATGAGCGTGGTCGGCCTGGCGCTGACCGGTTCGGCCGCCGTGGGCGGGGTGATGGCGGCCATCAACACCGCGATCGGGCTGATCTCGTATGTCGCGTACGAACGCGTCTGGTCGCGCATCGGCTGGGGGCGGCGCCATGTCTGAGCGTCCGCTGCCGGCGCGCACCGAATGGCCCACCCTGGCGATGCTTATGGGGTGCTACGGGCTGTGGGCGTTGGCGACGGCCTGGGCGGCGGCGGTCTGGCTGCCGCTGGGCATCGGGCTGGCGGCGCTGGCGATCGCGCTGCATTCCTCGCTGACGCACGAGGCGCTGCACGGCCATCCCTTTGGCAACGCCCGGCTGAACGAGGCGCTGGTCTTTCCCGGTCTGGGCCTCTTCGTGCCCTACCGCCGCTTTCGCGACCTCCATCTGGCGCATCACCGCGATTCGATCCTGACCGACCCCTATGACGACCCCGAATCGAACTACATGGACCCTGCGGCGTGGGCGCGCCTGCCGCGCTGGGGCCGTTTGGTGCTGCGCGCCAACAACACGCTCGCCGGGCGCATGGCGCTGGGCCCGGCGATCGGCATCTGGTGCCTGCTGCGCGACGATACGCGCGCGATCCGTGCCGGCGACGGCGGGGTGCTGCGGGCCTGGGCGCTGCACGGGCTGGGCGTGGCGCCGGTGACGATCTGGGTGGCGCTGTCGCCGATGCCGATCTGGTCCTACCTGCTGGCGGCCTATGCCGGCATGTCGATCCTCAAGATACGCACCTTTCTGGAGCACCGCGCGCACGAGCGTGCCAGCGGCCGCACCGTGGTGATCGAGGATCGCGGGCCGCTGGCGCTGATCTTTCTCAACAACAACCTGCACGTGGTTCACCACATGCATCCCCGCGTACCCTGGTACCGGCTGCCGCGCCTCTTCGCGCAGAACCGCGATGCCTATCTGCACCGCAATGGCGGCTATTACTACCGCTCCTACGCCGAGGTGTTCGCCCGCCATTTCCTGAAGGCCAAGGATCCGGTGCCGCATCCGCTGTGGCGGGACACGGGTCACAAGCCGACGCGATAGAGCGTGACCCGCATCGCGGGGTCTGGCCAAGCCCGTCCAAGCCGGGCATAGGCATCGGGCATGGAGGCATGGGTCGCCCTTTCGGTCATGGCGGCGGCGTTTCAGACGCTGCGCTTCATGCTGCAGAAAACGCTCAGCATGGGGGCGCTGTCGGCCGGAGGCGCGACATTCGCGCGATTCGCCTATTCCGCGCCCCTGGCCCTGATCCTGGCGGCGGGTTATCTGGCGTGGCTGGGCCAGGCGTTGCCGCCCCCGCCCGCGCGGTTCTGGGTCTTCGCGGCTGTCGGGGGGCTGACGCAGGTCATGGCGACCTGGTGCGTGGTGCTGCTCTTTGCCCGCCGCAACTTTGCCGTCGGCATCACCCTCAAGAAGACCGAGGTCATCCAGACCGCGCTGGTGGGCCTGGCGGTGCTGGGCGACCGGGTCAGCCCGCCGGCGCTGGGCGCGATCCTGCTGGGGCTGTGGGGGGTTCTGGTGCTGTCCGGCACGCCGGGTCTGGCGGGCGGGCCGGTGCGGCGGCTGTGGAACCGCGCGGCGGGGCTGGGGCTGGCCTCGGGGGCGCTTTTCGCCGTTTCGGCGGTCGCATATCGCGGCGCCACGCTGGAGGTGGCGAGCGCGGACGCCTTCCTGCGCGCCGCCATCTCGGTCTCGGCGGTGACGCTGATGCAGACGCTCGGGATGGGGTTGTGGCTGGCACGGTCCGAGCCGGGACAGCTGGCACGGGTCTGGGCCGCACGGCGGCGGGCGGCCTGGATGGGGCTGGCCAGCCTCGGCGGCTCGGTCGGCTGGTTCACCGCCTTCACGCTGCAGAACGCGGCCTATGTATTCGCCGTCGGCCAGATCGAGGTGATCTTTTCGCTGATGGCCTCGGTGCTGTTCTTCCGCGAGCGCGTCAGCGCGCGCGAACTTGCCGGCATCGCGCTGCTGACGGCCAGTATCCTGGGGCTGGTGCTGCTGGGGTAGGGGCGTCTCAGTCGTTCATTTCGACGCCGTAGAGACGCAGATAGAGGCTGGCCTCGTCGTCGTTGCGGAAGAACGGAACCGAGGCCGGTGGGCCCGGCTCGTGGAGACGGGCGGCGGTCTCGGCCAGCACCACCTCGGTGATGAACGGCAAATCCAGCGCGCGCGCCTCGGCAAGCGGCACCCATTGCAGATGCGAAAGCTCGTCGCAGGCGGCCGAGAAATCGTCGAGGTCGCCCTCGATGCGCCCGGCGTCGACCAGGAAAAAGCGCGCGTCGAACCGGCGCGTCCGGCCCGGCGGCGTGATCGCGCGAAAGATGAACTGCATGCCCTCGGCCGTGGGCAGCCGCCCGGCCGATGCAAAGCTCTGCCAGTCCGGCGGCGGCGTGCCGGGCCAGTTGCCGGGACGGCCCAGCATCAGCCCGGTCTCTTCCCACAATTCGCGGATCGCGGCCGCCGCCAGCGCGTGCGATATGTCGCTGGGGCATTCGTCGCACAGCCGTCCGCGGCAGGGCTGGGGCAGGGGCGCGGCCAGCGGAACCGCCCTGTCGGCGCGGTCCACCGCGCCGCCGGGAAAGACGAACTTGCTGGGCAGGAACGCCGCCCTGGCGCCGCGCTGGCCCATCAGGATCCGCGGCGCCGTATCGCGGTCGCGCAGGACCACCAGCGTGGCGGCGTCCCGTATGGCGGTCTTGTCTGTCGTCATATGCTCTTTCTCGCCCGGCATCGCGGCCCGGATGCGGGTTCCGGGCGAAGTGGCGGTCTAGCCGCCGCCACCGAACCCGTGCATCCTCCGGGCCCACTGAAAACCGACGATCGACCCTTTCAGCCTCGGCAGAAGATAGAGCGACAGGGTCACGCAGCCAACCGAAAATATGGTGAAAAGCACCAGCGGCTCGGGCCTGAACACGGTGAACGAGACATGCAGCAGCGGTGCCATCAGGTGCCCGACGATCAGGATCGTCAGATAGGCCGGCCCGTCATCCGCGCGATGGTGGCTCAGCACCTCGCGGCAGACGGTGCAGCGGTCGCGCACTTTCAGATAGCCGCACATCAGCGGTCCGGCGCCGCATCCGGGGCATCTGCGCCGGAAGCCCCGCCTGACTGCGGGCCAGAGCGCGCGCTCGGCCGTTTCGGCGGTCTCGCCGCTGGTTCGGTCGCTCATGGTGTCCCTCATGATGGACGCAGATAGATGGCGGTGGCGCCCGGGTCAACGCAACGGGGCGCAATGTCCTTGCGGCGCGTTGTCGCAAAGGTGCGGGATCGAATCATCTTTCTTTCGGGCGGATGTTTTTCGCGCCCCGGCGACGGAGGAGCGGCCTTGCTGCGTTCAAGAGGCGTGACCGGAGCCGAAACGGCGCCGGTCGCAGACGGGGTTCGACCCGAAACCAGGACAAGCAGACCAGGAGATGCAGAGATGAACAACACCGTTCTGATGGCCGCCCTCAGCGCCGCGATTCTTGCCGGCACGGGGATGCAGGGCATCGCCCAGGGCATGGGCGGAGACATGGGCATGGGCATGGGCGACGACGGCATGCGCCCCAGCTTTTCCGAACTCGATGCCGATGGCGACGGCAAGCTCACCCGCGCCGAGATGGAAAACCATCGCAAGGCCCGCTTTGCCGCCGCCGATACGGATGGCGACGGCAAGCTCAGCCGCGCCGAGCTGGATGCGCGGATGGCCGAGCGTCAGGCCGCCATGCGCGAGCGGATGCTCGACCGGATGATCGGCTGGCGCGACGTCGATGGCGACGGCAGCCTCAGCGCCGAGGAGATGCGCGCCGATCGCGGCCTGCGGATGTTCGCGGGCATGGACCGCGATCGCGACGGGACCGTGTCGGCCGAGGAGTTCGAGCAGATGAGCGCCCGCCACGAACGCCGCCACGGCGGCAGAGGCGGCAGGGACGGCCACATGGGCCGGCATGGCGACGACGACGGGGGCAAGCACCGGGGCATGCAGGGCTGCCGGTACTGAGCGCGCCAGCCCGCGGTCTTGCCAAGGGGCCGGGCGGTGGCCACACTGGCGCCGCCCGCCCCCGCCCCCCCAAGGATACGCGCCCGGACGATGACCATGCCGTTCGACGACCAGAGCGAGACCCCGGACGCGGCGCTGCTGACGCTTTACGCCAACGGCGACGCATATGCGGCGCGCGCGCTGACGGCCCGGCTGGCGCCGCGGGTTCTGGCCCATGCGCAGCGGCTGCTCGGCAACCGCGCCGAGGCCGAGGAGGTGACGCAGGAGGCAATGCTGCGGCTCTGGCGCATCGCCCCGGACTGGCGGTCGGACGAGGGCACGCCGCGCACATGGCTCTACCGCGTGACCGCCAATCTGTGCACCGACCGGCTGCGGCGGCGGCGCAGAACCCAGCCGCTGGACGCGGTGCCCGAGCCCGCCGACGGCGCGCCCGGTCCCGCCGGCAGCCTGCAGGACCGCGCCCGCGCCGAGGCGCTGCAGGCGGCGCTGGGCCGTCTGCCGGAGCGGCAGCGCCAGGCGGTGGTGCTGCGCCACCTCGAGGAACTCGCCAACCCCGAGATCGCGGCGATCATGGGCGTGAGCGTCGAGGCGGTGGAAAGCCTCGTCGCCCGAGGAAAACGCGCGCTCGCGGCGGATCTGTCCGCCCGGCGCAATGAACTGGGATATACCGATGACGCACGAACATGACACTCCCGACCCGCTGGCCGCCCATTTCGAGGCGCTGAGGGCGCGGCCGGCCGAGCCCGACGCGGCGCTGCTTGCGCGCATCCTGGACGATGCCGGGCGCGAACAGGCGGCATTCCGTGCCCCGGCGCCGCGATCGCCGCGTTTCGGCCGCCTGGCCGAGACGGTTCGCACGCTGGGCGGCTGGCCGGCGATGGCGGGGCTCGCCAGCGCCGCGCTGGCCGGTGTCTGGATCGGCGCCGCCCCGCCCGCGGGGCTGGCGGCGGCGGTCAGCCAGGCGCTGGGCGGCAACGCGGAGCTGCTGATCGACGTCGATCCCGCGGCCGGCCTCATTCTC
>CAZNMK010000041.1:0-6569 GCA_964574045.1 uncultured Roseovarius sp.
TGATGGGCATCTCGCGGCAGGGGCGCAAGATCACCTCGGAGGTGCGCAAGACCACGATCCGCCCCGGCGACATCCTGCTGTTGCTGGTGCCCAAGGCCACCGGCCACGACGTCACCGAATGGCTGGGCGCGCTGCCGCTCGCGGATCGCGGTCTGGCGGTGACGCAGGAAGGCAAGACCTGGCTGGCGATCGGGCTTTTCGCGGCCGCGGTGGCGGCGGCGAGCGTCGGCCTGCTTTACCTGCCGATCGCGCTGGGGCTGGTGGTGATGGCCTATGTGCTGACCCGTATCATTCCCGCCAGCGAGCTGTATACCCAGATCGAGTGGCCGGTGGTGGTGCTGCTGGGCTCGATGATCCCGCTGGGCGTCGCGCTGGACGACACCGGCGGCACCGAGCTGATCGCGGGGGCGCTCGTGGGTCTGACCGAGGGCCTGCCCGCCTGGGCGATTCTCGCGATCCTGATGGCGGTGACGATGACGCTGTCGGATGTGCTCAACAACACCGCGACCACCATCGTCGCCGCCCCGGTGGGGATCGAGATGGCGCGCGGCCTGGGGGTTTCCCCCGATCCGTTCCTGATGGCGGTGGCGGTGGCGGCGTCCTCGGCCTTTCTCACCCCCATCGGGCACAAGAACAACACGCTGATTCTCGGGCCCGGCGGTTACCGCTTTGGCGACTACTGGCGCATGGGGCTGCCGCTCGAGGTGCTGGTGGTGGCGGTGTCGGTGCCGGCGATCCTGGTCTTCTGGCCGCTCTGAGCCGGAGCCGCCGAATGGGGGCGCCGCCCCCGTCCCGGACTTTCGGTCCGGGAGTCCCCCGGAGTATTTGCAGCAAGATGAAGGGGCCGGTACCATTGCGGGCGCGGGCCGCATCGGCCCTTGCCCTCGGGCCGCGGCGGCCCTAACACCTTGGGCATGAGGATACTTTATCTGGGCGATGTGGTGGGCCGCGCCGGACGGCGGGCGATCACCGGGACGCTGCCGCGCCTGCGCAGCGAATGGCGGCTCGATTTTGTGGTCGTGAACGGCGAGAACGCCACCGGCGGCGTGGGGCTGTCGGGCGATCACGCCAGGGCGTTGCTCGATGCCGGGGCCGACTGCGTGACGCTGGGCGATCATGCCTTCGACCAGAAGGACATGCTGCGGTTCATCGAGACCGAGCCGCGCGTGCTGCGGCCGCTGAACTATGCCCGCCAGGCGCCGGGGCACGGGCACCGGGTGTTCAGCGACGCGCGCGGGCGCAAGGTGCTGGTGGCGCAGGTGTTGGGGCAGGTGTTCATGAAACGCCCCTTCGACGACCCGTTCAGCGCCATCGATCCGGTGCTCAGGGCGCATCTGCCCGGCGGCGGCGTCCAGGCGAGCCTCATCGACATGCATTGCGAGGCGACGTCGGAAAAGATGGCGATGGGCCATTTCTGCGACGGTCGCGCCAGCATCGTGGTCGGCACCCACACCCACGTGCCGACCGCCGACGCGCAGATCCTGCCGGGCGGCACCGCCTATCTGTCGGATGCCGGCATGTGCGGCGACTATCTGAGCGTGATCGGCATGGACAAGGCCGAGCCGATGCGCCGCTTCGTCACCGGCATGGGGCAGGCCCGGTTCGCCCCCGCCATGGGCGAGGTCACGCTCTGCGGTCTCTTTGTCGAGACCGACGACGCCACGGGCCGCGCCACCCGCCTGGCGACGGTCCGCCAGGGCGGCCGGCTGCAGGAGGCCGCCCCATGAGAGGCGGCATCGGAAACCATCCAGCGCGGGGCGAGCCTGGCGGGCAGATCCGATGCCGCTGACGGAACTGTCGCAGACCGGGCAGGCCCTTTTCGCGCTGTCGGTGGTGGCGGCGATGTTCGTGCTCTTCATCAGGGAAACCTACCCGACCGAGGTTGTGGCCATCGCCGGCGCGGCGGTGCTGCTGGCCACGGGGCTGTTGCCCTATGACGATGCCGTCGCCGTGCTCGCGAACCCCGCGCCCTGGACCATCGTGGCGATGTTCATCGTGATGGGGGCGCTGGTGCGCACCGGCGCGCTCGACTGGTTCACCCAGGCGGCCGCCGCCCATGCCGACGCCCGCCCGGCGGTGGCCATCGGCGCGCTGATGGGGCTGGTGATCCTGGCCTCGGCATTCGTCAACAACACGCCGGTGGTGGTTGTGATGATCCCGGTCTTCGTGCAGATGGCCAACCGGATGGGCGTGCCGGCCAGCAAGTTCCTGATCCCGCTCAGCTATGCCGCCATCCTCGGCGGCTGCCTGACGCTGATCGGCACCTCGACAAACCTGCTGGTCGACGGGGTGGCGCGGTCGAGGGGGCTGGCGCCGTTCACGATTTTCGAGGTCACGCCGATGGCGCTGATCCTGGTCGCCTGGGGCGCGATCTATCTGCGCCTCATCGCGCCCCGGCTGCTGCCCGAACGAGCCAGCATGGCCAGCCTGCTGGGCACCGAGCGCAAGGCGCGCAAGTTCTTCACCGAGGCGGTGATCCCGCCCGAATCGAACCTGGTCGGGCGCGAGGTCACGGGCGTTCAGCTCTTCAAGCGCGAGGGCGTGCGCCTGGTCGATGTCATTCGCGGCGATACCTCGCTCAGGCGCAACCTCGGGGGGGTGTCGCTGCAGGTGGGCGACCGGGTGGTGCTGCGCACGCAGGTGACCGAGCTTCTGAGCCTGCAGCGCAACAAGAGCCTCAAGCGCGTCGATCAGGTGTCGGCGGTGGAAACCACCACCGTCGAGGCGCTGATCACGCCCGACTGCCGCATGGTCGGGCGGCGGCTGGGGGCGCTCAGGCTGCGGCGGCGCTTTGGCGTCTATCCGCTGGCGGTTCACCGCAAGGACCGCAATATCGGCCGCCAGCTCGACGATATCGTGGTGCGCGCGGGCGACACGCTGCTGCTCGAAGGCGCGCCCGAGGACATCCAGCGCCTCGCCGCCGACATGAACCTCGTCGACATCACCCGCCCGACCGAACGCGCCTACCGGCGCAGCCACGCCCCCATCGCGGTGGCCGCGCTCGCCGGCATCGTGGTCCTCGCGGCGATGGGGGTGGCACCGATCCTGATGCTGGCGGTGCTGGCGATGGCGGTGGTGTTCGTGACCCGCTGCGTCGACACCGAAGAGGCGTTTTCCTTCGTCGACAGCCGGCTGCTGGCGCTGATCTTTGCCATGTTGGCGATCGGCGAGGCGCTGGAGGCGTCGGGCGCGGTGGTGTTCCTGGTCGACCGCGTGGCGCCGTTCCTGGCCCACACCCCGCCCTTCGTGACGATCTGGGCGGTCTACCTGCTGACCAGCCTGCTCACGGAACTGGTATCCAACAACGCGGTCGCGGTGGTGGTGACGCCGGTCGCCATCGGCCTCGCTGCCGCGCTGGGGCACGACCCGCGCCCGTTCGTGGTGGCGGTGATGATCGCCGCCTCGGCCAGCTTCGCCACGCCCATCGGCTACCAGACCAACATGATGGTCTACGGCCCCGGCGGCTACAGGTTCACCGATTTCATCAAGGTGGGTGTGCCGCTCAACCTCAGCGTCGGCATCCTCGCCGCGTTTCTGATTCCGTTCTTCTTTCCGCTCTGAGACAGTGCACGAAAAACGGCTGAAGCATTCCCCATCCCCGTCCCGCCCGGCGATACCGCCGGGCATGCGCACATGGGCCATGCACGACGATGGCTATCCCCGTTTGACGTAGCGCGCCTCGTGCGCGACCGGGAAATTCACCGAACGGGCGATGAAACAGACCTTGCCGATCTCGCGGTGGATGGCGTCGGCCCGGTCGAGGTCGGTCCCCGCCGGCACCGTTATCTCGGGCCGCAGCGTGGCACGCAGGAACCGGCCGGCGCCCGAGGCCAGCGTTTCGCCCACCGCCAGCGGATCGTCGCGATAGGCCTGCACCGCGATGCCGGCATCGCTGGCGAGGTGCAGGTACCACAGCATGTGACACGCCGAGAGCGCGGCGATCAGCATGTCCTCGGGGTTGTGCAGGGTCGGATCGCCCCCCAGCATCGGGTCGTTCGAACAGTGGATCACCGGCTTGCCGGGGGTTTCGACATTCCATGTCCGGTCATAGGCGCGATAGCCGGCCGTGCCCTGCCCCCGGTTGCCTGTCCAGACCACGCTGGCGGTGAAATCATGCTGTGCCAATGGGTATCACCTCGCGTTCCGTCACCACCATGTCGAGCGGCTGGTCGGTCGGCTCCAGCGGCAGGTTCTCGGCCTCCTGCGCCGCCCAGGCAAACCCGATGGCCAGCGTCGCGCGCCGGGCGCGCAACCCCTCGAGCGTGCGGTCGTAAAAGCCGCCGCCATAGCCCAGCCGCCCGCCGGCGCGATCGAATGCCACCAGCGGCACGATCACGATTTCGGGCTCGAAATAGTCCGGTCGTTCCGGGATCATGGCGCCGAACGGACCCGCGACCAGGGCGCAACCCGGCTCCCACCGGGCGAATTTGAGCTCCATGCCGGCCCCCTGGATCACCGGCACGCCGACGGGGCCGTGCGCCGCCGCCTCGGCCATCGCCGGGCGCGGGTCGATCTCGGTGCGGATCGGCATGTAGCCCGAAAGCGGCACGCCGCGATAGCCCGCCAGAACCTCCCTTAGGTGTGCCGCCGCGTCGGGGCCGGCAGCCGCATGCGCCGCCTTGCGCCGGGCAAAGGCCGCCTTGCGCGCCGCCGCCTTGCGTTCTTCCAGCGGGATATCCCCCGCCGGAACCTGCGGCGCGCCGCTCACATCAACACCGCTGTGCCGAGGCCAAGGAAAGCAAAGAAACCCACCACGTCGGTGATCGTCGTCACGAACGGGCCGGAGGCCAGCGCCGGATCGATACGCATTCGCGACAAGAGCATGGGAATGACGATCCCGCCCATCGCGGCGGCGATCTGGGTCATCAGCATCGCCAGCGCGATCACCACCGCCAGCATCGGCACCCCGAACCATGCCCCCGCCACCAGCGCCATCAGCAGCCCGAAGAGCACCCCGTTGAGCGCACCCACCGCGATCTCGCGCCGGATCACCCTGAGCGCGTTCTGCGCCGTCAGGTCGCGGGTCGCGAGGGCGCGCACCGCCACCGTCATCGTCTGGGTGCCGGCGTTGCCGCCCATCGAGGCCACGATCGGCATCAGCACCGCCAGCGCCACCATCTGGTCGATGGTTTCGGCAAAGAGGTCGATCACCCCCGAGGCCAGGATCGCCGTCAGCAGGTTGACGAAAAGCCACAGCGCGCGGTTCCTGGCGGTGGTCATCACCCGGTCGGAAAGGCTCGCCTCCTCGCTGACGCCGGCGAGGCGAAAGATGTCCTCCTCGTGCTCCTCGTCGAGCACGATCATGGCATCGTCGATGGTGATCACACCGACCAGGCGTTCGTTCTCGTCCACCACCGGGGCCGAGATCAGGTGATACTGGTTGAAGGCATAGGCGACATCGGCCTCGTCCTGGGTGACGGGGATGACGTGGAACGTGTCCTCGACCAGCGATTTCAGCAGCACTTCGCGGCGCGACGCCATCAGCTTGCCCAGCGTGACGTTGCCCACCGGCCGCAGGCGCGGGTCGACCAGCACGACGTGGTAGAACTGCTCGGGCAGTTCCTCCTGGTTGCGCAGATAGTCGATGGCCTCGCCCACGTTCCAGTGTTCGGGCGCCATCACCACCTCGCGCTGCATCAGCCGGCCGGCGGAATATTCCGGGTAGGTCAGCGACGACTGCACCGCGGCGCGGTCGCTGTCCTCGAGCGCCTCGAGGATGGCGTCCTGCTGGTCCTGTTCGAGATCCTCGACCAGGTCGACGACATCGTCGGATTCCAGCTCGCGCACCGCCTCGGCCAGCACCTCCGGCCGCAGTATCCCCAGCACGTCCTCGCGGATGCTGTCGTCGAGTTCCGAAAGGATGTCGCCGTCGAAATCGGCGCCATATAGCTCGATCAGGCGGCGCCGGTCGAAGGCGTTGACCTGTTCCAGTAGGTCGGCGATGTCGGCGGGGTGGAACTGCGCCAGTTCTTCCAGCAGCTGCTCGCGGTCGCCGGTATCGACGGCGTACATGATCCGCGCCACGGCGCGGTCGTCGAGGGTGTAGGCGTCGTCCTCGCGAACGGTGTCGGCGACTTCCGCAGGATCGTCGTCTGCCATCTGCCCTCCCCCTATGCGCGCCTGGCGCCAGAATTACTCAAGCGGCGTCCGGAAAACAATCGCGGCCGGCACTTTCGGCCGACCGCGGCGCGCCGGCTCAGGTCACCTGCGACAGGATTTCCTGCGCCGCCGCGTGCTGGCGGGCGTTGGCCGCCGCCAGCACACGCCCGCCGCCATGCGCCGGCCCGCCGCGCCAGTCGGTGACGATGCCGCCCGCGGCCTCGATCACCGCGATCGGCGCCAGGATGTCATAGGGCTGCAGCCCGGCCTCGACGACGAGGTCGATCTGCCCGCAGGCCAGCAGCGCGTAGGCATAGCAATCCATGCCGTAGCGGGTCAGCCGGACCCGTCCCGCCACCGCCTGAAACGCGGCGCGTTCGGCCTCGGTACCCAGTTCGGGAAAGGTGGTGAACAGGATCGCCTCGGACAGCGCGCGCCCCGGACGGGCGGCCAGCGCCCGCCTGCCGAGC
>CAZNMK010000041.1:6579-11725 GCA_964574045.1 uncultured Roseovarius sp.
GCCCCAGCCCGCCCTCGAACCGCTCGCCGATATAGGGCTGGTCGATCAGCCCGTAGATCGGCCCCGATGCGTCCGTTACCGCGATCAGGACGCCCCAGGTCGGCGTGCCCGACAGAAACCCGCGCGTGCCGTCGATGGGGTCGAGCACCCAGGTCAGCCCGCTGGTGCCGTGGCTGGCGCCGAATTCCTCGCCCAGCACCGAATCGCCGGGGCGGCGCTCGGCCAGCAGGGCGCGCATGGCCCGTTCGGCGGCGCGGTCGGCCTCGGTCACGGGATCGAAACCCCCGTTACCCTTTTCCGCATCCTTGTTGTCGCTGTGCAGCCCGTCGGCACGAAAGAGCGGCAATGTCGCTGCCCTTGCCGCATCGGCAAGCGCGTGCGCTGTCGTCACGATGTCGTCTGTCGTCATCCGCCCGCCGCCGCGCCGCCCCGCATAGCGGCGTCATATCCCGGCCGGACGGCGCGGATCAAGCCACGTCGCTCAGAACCCGGGCCAGATCGAACAGGCGGCGGCGCTGGGCCTCTGGAATGGCGTAGTAGGAGCGGATCAGTTCCAGCGCTTCCTTGTCGCCCAGGATGTCGTCGGGGACCGAGCGCGCATCGCCTTCGACCGTTTCCTCGGGCGCCAGCCCCTCGAAGAAGAAGCTCACATCGACGTCGAGCGCGTCGGCGATGTCCCAAAGCCTGGACGCGCTGACCCGGTTGGCCCCGGTTTCGTATTTCTGGATCTGCTGGAACTTGATGCCCACGCTTTGTGCCAGCTGTTGCTGGGTCATTCCGGCCAGCCAGCGGCGGTGCCGGATACGTTTGCCGACATGTACGTCAACGGGGTGCGGCATGATCTATCCTCTCTGCAATCTCTCAATCATCCCTGCCGGGGCGCATTTGCGGCACCGCGCAGCAGCAAACCGTCACTCACTTGTGCCGCTGCGCATGCCTGCAGGGCGTAGCTAGCGTAACGCGTGTACGGAAATTTACAAGTACAACCGACACTGATAAACGAGGGAAAATCTCATCAAAAACAATCCAAGCGTTCAATCGGCTGTGCCGCTGGCCCTGAAACGCGCCGATGAGATTGACAGGGGCTTTGAGATTTGTCATTCCATGACAATATCTTAGCGCCCGACATTCAAGGAGGATTCGCCTTGCGCGCCTACCAGGCACAGCCCGACGGCCAGCCTCCCGCCCTGCGCGAACTGCCGCTCCCTTCGCCCGGACCGGGCGAGGTACGCCTCAGCATCGGCGCCTGCGGCCTCAATTTCGCCGATCTGCTGATGATCCGGGGCGAATACCAGGACATGCCGCCGCCGCCCTTTACCCTGGGCATGGAGGTGGCCGGCGTCGTCGATGCCTGCGGCGAGGGCGTCGACAAGACCTGGACAGGCCGGCGCGTGGCCGTCTTCGGCGGGCATGGAGGGCTGGCCGAATTCGGCTGTTTTCCCGCCGACCGCTGCGTGCCCCTGCCCGAAGAGATGACCCCGGTCGATGCGGCGGCGTTCCAGGTCGCCTACGGCACCAGCCATGTGGCGCTCGGCCACCGCGCCGGGCTGCGCGCCGGCGAGACGCTGCTGGTGCTCGGCGCCGCCGGGGGCGTCGGGCTGAGCGCGGTCGAAATAGGCAAGCTGATGGGCGCGCGGGTCGTCGCCTGCGCGCGCGGCAAGGACAAGCTGGACATCGCGCGCGCCGCCGGCGCCGATGTCGTCCTCGATTCGGGGCAGGACGACATCCGCGCCCGCTGCAAGGAACTGGGCGGCGTCGACGTGGTCTACGATCCGGTCGGCGGCGAAGGATTTCGCGCCGCGCTCAAGGCCTGCCGGCCCGAGGCGCGCATCCTGATCATCGGCTTCGCCAGCGGCGAGGTGCCGCAAATCCCGGCCAATCACCTGCTGGTCAAGAACGTCTCGGTGCTGGGCTTTTACTGGGGCGGCTACCTGGCGTTCCGCCCCGAGGTTCTGCGCGACAGCCTGTCCACGCTGTTTTCCTGGTACGGGGAGGGCCGCCTGAAGCCCCATGTCAGCCATGTCCTGCCGCTGGAACGCGCCGGCGAGGGACTGGAACTGCTGCGAACCCGGCGCTCGACCGGCAAGGTGGTGATCACCCCGTCGCCGCCAGCGGCCCCTTGAGCGCGGCGAACCCCTGCCGCAGCATGTCGGCCAGGTCTTTCACCAGCGGCGCGCGCCCCTGCGCCCCGTACATGTTGATCAGCTGAACCCCCAGGTCGGGCAGCGCGCCGCCGGTGGCGATCGCCTCCAGATGCGGTGGGATGCTGTCCTCGAGCAGCGCGCCGACGGCCAGGTCGGCGCTGATCAGCGCCTCGACCGACCGGTCGTCGTCTGAATCGACCACCATTTCCCAATCGATGCCGTCGCCGTCGAGCCGGCGCAACACGGTGGCCCGAAAGATGCATATGTTGCAGAAGGCCAGCCGCAGCGGGCGTTTCTTCCAGCATTGCCCGCCCGGCGCGCCGACCCAGCGCAGCGGCATCTCGGTCAGCCTCTCGCCGCCCGGCGCCAGCCGTTCCTCGGTGGTCAGGATCAGGTCCACCTCGCCCCGGCCCAGCGCCTCTCGCAGTTTCACGGTGCTCGAGGACTTGAGCTGCACCTTCATCCGCGGGAAGGTGGCGTTGAACCGCTTGAGCACCTGCGGGATCACCGGATAGACGATGTCATAGGGCGTCCCCAGCACCAGTTCGCCCTCATAGGCGTCGTCGGTCAGCCGGCCCACGGTCTCGTCATTGAGATCGACCAGGCGGCGGGCATAGGTCAGCAGCAGCTCGCCCGAGGCGGTCAGCGCGATACGCCGGCCGCTGCGGTCGAGCAGGTCCAGTCCCAGCATCTCTTCCAGCCGCTTGAGCTGCATCGACACCGCCGATTGCGTCAGGTTCAGCGCCGTCGCGGCGCGGGTGACGCCGCCCTGCTCGGCCACCGCCACGAAAGAGCGCAGCGTGGTCATGTCGAGATTCCTCATTCATCACACCCCCTGATGCATCACAGCACAAACATTCGTTTCCAAAATTATAGGGCATCGCCCATATACATCAACAAGAAACATGAAAACACCGGAAACCATTCGAATCAGGAAAGGTAGATGCCATGACCTACATGACCCGCACCCACGGCCGCACCCGCCTGCAACCGCGCCGCGGCAGCCTGCGCGACCTCCTTGCGCTGTGGCGTCAGCGCCGTGCCCTTGCCCGTCTCGACAGCCGCGCGCTGGACGATATCGGCATCAGCCGCACGGAGGCCCGGCAGGAGGCCAGCCGCCCGGTCTGGGACGTGCCGCAAAGCTGGATCGCCTGAGCGGCCGGATTCCGGGCCTCATCGGCCCGGAAAAGCTTGAAATACCGGCGGGGTCGACCGATATTGTCAGCAAAGCCCGCAACCGGGGCTTTGCAAAACGCTTATCGGAGGCTTTGATGGCTGAACTCAACACGATCCGGACGGCGACCGGCGCCCGCGCCGCCCAGATTGACGCGGGCCTGCGCGCCCACATGAACAAGGTCTACGGCACCATGTCCGTGGGCATGCTGCTGACCTTTGCCGTGGCCTGGGCGGTCGGCACCAGCCCTGATCTGCTGGCGGTATTCCGCAACCCGGCCACGCTGCAGCCCAATATCCTGGGCTATGTCGTGATGTTCGCGCCGCTGATCATGGTCTTTGCCTTCGGCGCGGTCCTGAACCGGATTTCGGCGGCGGCGGCGCAGCTTTTCTTCTATGCCTTCGCGGCGGTGATGGGGCTGTCGCTGAGCTGGATATTCATGGCCTTCACCGGCTTTTCGATCGCGCAGGTATTCCTGATCACCGCGATTTCCTTTGCCGGGCTGTCGCTGTGGGGCTACACCACGAAAAAGGACATCTCGGGCTGGGGCAGCTTCCTGATCATGGGGCTCATCGGCCTGATCGTGGCCTCGATCGTCAACATCTTCCTCGGCTCGCCGGCGATCATGTTCGCGATCTCGATCATCGGCGTGCTGATCTTCGCCGGGCTCACCGCCTACGACACCCAGGACATCAAGAACGAGTACCTCGCCCATGCCCATGGCGGCGACAGCGAGTGGCTGGGCAAGTCCGCGATCATGGGCGCGCTCAGGCTCTACCTCGACTTCATCAACATGTTCATCATGTTGCTGAGCCTCTTCGGCAGCCGCGAATAACCGGTCCCCGAGGGACCGACAGGAAAGGCCGGTCCGTTCGGGCCGGCCTTTCGCGTGTGCGGGATCGGGCGGGTCGGGGGCTCCGCCCCCGTCGCGGCCCCGGGGGCCGCGCCTCCCCCGGAGTATTCGACCGCAAGATGAATGAGGCGATCCTGTTCGCGATTCATCTTGCCCCAAATACTCTCGCCGAAGGCGGCCCGCCCTGCCCCCGGCAATGCCCCCACGCGCGGCATCCCGCAAACGAAAAAGGCCGCCGCCCGGACGGGCGCGGCCTTTCGTTCTTCTGCGCGCAAGGCGGCGGGACGCTACTTGATCTTGCCTTCCTTGTATTCGACATGCTTGCGCGCGACGGGATCGTATTTGCGCGCGGTCATTTTCTCGGTCATCGTGCGCGCGTTCTTCTTGGTCACATAGAAATGGCCGGTGCCCGCGGTCGAGTTGAGGCGGATCTTGATGGTGGTCGGCTTGGCCATGTCCTGTCTCCTGCGCCGGGCGCGCGGCGGCGCCCGTGTATGTCCCGTGAAGCCCGCCTTGTATCCGGCCGCGCGGCCGAGTCAACCGGTTTTTGGGCCGGTGACGGGGATCAGTTCGAACTCAGCCGCGTGTTCATGCGATAGAATTCGTGCACGCCGATGCTGGCGGTGTGGGCAAAGCGGCGCGCCCAGCGCGGGCTGACGGCACGGGTATGATAATGGGTGGCACCCTTGGTCAGCGGACGCGGGGCGCCCAACACCATCAGATGCGCGATTTTCCCCACCCGCCTGAACGCGCGCGGCTCGGCGATCACCTCGTCATGGCCGTCGCAGGTATAGGTGAACTGGCACTGGTACTTGCGGCCGGTGCCCTGACGCACGACGGCGCAGACATCGTCGGGAAACGCGCCGCTGTCGACGCGGTTGAGGATGACCTCGGCCACCGCGAACTGCCCCTTGACGCTTTCGCCGCGGGCCTCGAAATAGAGCGCCTCGGCCAGGCAGCGCCAGTCGGCGCCGC
>CAZNMK010000042.1:0-671 GCA_964574045.1 uncultured Roseovarius sp.
CCTTCGTCACCGAGGGGCTGAAGCCGGTTCTGCCCGGAGTCATCACCTTCGGCGCCGGCCATTTCTATGTCAGCCAGTCCGACAAGGGCGGGCTGGTCTTTGGCGGCGACATCGACGGCTACAACTCCTACGCCCAGCGCGGCAACCTGCCGGTGATCGAGGACGTCGCCGAGGGCGGCATGGCGATCATGCCGATGATCGGGCGCGCGCGGCTCTTGCGGTCGTGGGGCGGGGTCATGGACATGTCGATGGACGGCTCGCCCTTCATCGACCGCACCCATGTCGACGGGCTCTATTTCAACGGCGGCTGGTGCTACGGCGGTTTCAAGGCGGTGCCGGCCTCGGGCTATTGCTATGCCCACCTGCTGGCCCGCAACGAGCCCCACCCGACCGCCACCCAGATGCGTCTCGACCGGTTCCGGCGGGGCAACCTGATCGACGAAAAGGGCCAGGGCGCCCAGCCGAACCTGCACTGAGGAGAAAGCGGTCATGATCATCCCTCACCCGCTGCTTGGCCCCCGCGACGCCGCCGAGTTCGTCTATCTCGGCGATGCGACGCTGATCGACCGGCCCGACCCCGACGCGCCGGACGCCGCCGAGGCGTTTCACGACTACCTCTATCTGCGCGACAACCCGGCTCCCGAGAGCCTGTTCGAGTATTACAAGCACCG
>CAZNMK010000042.1:681-11654 GCA_964574045.1 uncultured Roseovarius sp.
GAACAAAATAGGGCCTGCCGTACCGCGAGCTGTGGTATCACGAACAGGGCGACCGGTCGTGGCTTGTGGTCACGCGCGACACCGTCACCCATGAAGTCCTGTCGGCGGATTTGGCGCGCGATGTCGCCCTCTCGCGGGGGCGCGACCGATGAGCGGCCCCTGGCGTCTGCCGTCGGGCGGTCTGATCGACCGCGACACGATGCTCGGTTTCCGTTTCGACGGGCGCCCCATGCGGGGACATGCGGGCGATACGCTGGCCTCGGCGCTGCTGGCCAACGGTCAGCGGCTGGTCGGGCGCAGCTTCAAGTATCACCGCCCGCGCGGCATCTTCACCGCCGGCTCGGAGGAGCCGAACGCGCTGGTGCATCTGCGCAGCGGCGCCCACCAGGAACCCAACACCCGCGCCACCGTGGCCGAGCTGTTCGACGGGCTGGTGGCGACCAGCCAGAACCATCGCGGATCGCTGCAATACGACCTGATGGCGGTGACCGACCTGATGTCGCCGCTGCTCTCGGCGGGCTTCTACTACAAGACCTTCATGTGGCCGAAAAGCTTCTGGGAAAAGGTCTACGAGCCGATGATCCGGTCGTCGGCGGGGCTCGGGCGGCTGTCGATGCTCGAAGACCCCGACCGCTATGACAAGGGCTATCTGCATTGCGACCTGCTGGTAATCGGCGCGGGGCCCGCGGGGCTGGCGGCGGCGCTGGCGGCGGGGCGCGCGGGCGCGCGGGTGATCCTCGCCGACGAGGATTTCCTGCCCGGCGGGCGGCTCAATGCCGAAACGCACGAGGTCGACGGCACCGCCGGGGCCGACTGGGCGGCGCAGGCCGCGGCCGAACTGGCGGCGATGGACAATGTCCGCGCGATGACCCGCACCACCGTCTGGGGCGCGTTCGATCATGGCTGCTACGGCGCGCTTGAGCGCTGCACCGACCACCTCGCCGATGGCGGGGGACGGCCGCGCCAGATCCTGTGGCGGGTGAGCGCGCGGCGGGCGATCCTGGCTGCCGGCGCCACCGAACGCCCGATCGCGTTTGCCAACAACGACCGCCCCGGCGTGATGCTGGCCGGCGCGGTGCGCACCTATCTCAACCGTTTCGGCGTGGCGCCGGGGCGGAGCGTGGCGGTGTTCACCAACAACGACGACGGCTGGCGCACGGCCGCCGACCTGGCCGCGCGCGGCGTCGGCGTCAGCGCGGTGATCGACACCCGCGACGGCCCCGCCCCGGCCGAGGTGCAAGGCGCCCGCATCCTGCGCGGCGCCCAGGTGACCGACACGAACGGCCGCAAGGGCCTGCGCGAACTGCGGCTGAGCGACGGCAGCAGGATCGAGGCCGACTGCCTGGCGGTGTCGGGCGGCTGGAACCCAAACGTTCACCTGACCTGCCACCAGCGCGGCCGCCCGGTCTGGAACGACCGGCTCGCCGCCTTCGTGCCGGGCGAGACCCTGCCGCCGGGCATGGACGTGGCCGGCGCCGCGCGCGGGCGGCTGACGCGGGCCGCCGCGCTGGCCGACGGGCACGACCTCGCCGGCCGGATCGTGGCCGAGATGGGCTTTGCCCCCGCCGGCGCCCCGGCGCCGCGCGCGTCCGACGAGCCATGCGACATCGCCGCCTTCTGGCATGTCGGCGCCAGCCGCAAGCGGGCCTGGGTCGATCTGCAGAACGACGTCACCGTCAAGGACATCCACCTTGCCCGGCGCGAGGGCTTCCGCTCGGTCGAGCTGCTCAAGCGCTACACGACGCTCGGCATGGCCACCGACCAGGGCAAGACGGCGAATGTCAACGCGCTCGCCATCCTCGCCGGCGCCAGCGGGCAAAGCATCCCCGAGACCGGCACCACCATCTTCCGCCCGCCCTATACGCCGGTGGCGCTGGGCGCGCTGGCGGGGCGCTCGCGCGGGCGCGATTTCCGCCCCGTCCGGCATACCCCGTCGCACGAATGGGCCAGCAAGAACGGCGCGACCTTTGTCGAAACGGGCAATTGGCTGCGCGCGCAATGGTATGCTCGCCCGGGCGAGAAAGGCTGGCGCGACAGCGTCGACCGCGAGGTCGCGATGACCCGCAAATCGGTGGGCATCTGCGACGTCACCACCCTGGGCAAGATCGACATCCAGGGCAGGGACGCGGCCGAGTTCCTCAACCGCATCTACACCAACGCGTGGCTCAAGCTGCCGGTCGGCAAGGTCCGCTACGGGCTGATGCTGCGCGAGGACGGCATCGCCTATGACGACGGCACCACCGCGCGGCTGGGCGAGAACCACTATGTCATGACCACCACCACCGCCAACGCGGTGCTGGTCTTCCGGCGGCTGGAATTCGCCCGCCAGTGCCTGTGGCCGGGGCTCGACGTGCACCTGATCTCGACCACCGACGGCTGGGCGCAGTTCGCCGTCGCCGGCCCCAATTCGCGCAACCTGCTGCGCAAGGTGGTGGACGACGGGCACGACATCTCGAACGAGGCGTTTCCGTTCATGGCCTGCGGGTCGGTGACCGTCTGCGGCGGCACCCCGGCGCGGCTCTTTCGCATCTCGTTCTCGGGCGAGCTGGCCTACGAGATCGCGGTGCCGGCGCGCTACGGCAACGCCATGATGGGCGTGCTGATGGAGGCCGGGCGCGAATACGACGCCGTCCCCTACGGCACCGAGGCGCTGGGCGTCATGCGCATCGAAAAGGGCCACGCCGCCGGGAACGAGCTGAACGGCCAGACCACGGCGCTGAATCTCGGACTCGACGGCATGATCAGCCCGCGCAAGGACTGCATCGGCAAGATACTGTCCCGGCGCCCCGAAATGAACGACCCCGACGGCCTGCGCCTGATGGGTTTCATGCCGGTCGACACGTCGCAACCGCTGCAGGCGGGCGCCCATTTCATCGACACCGGCGCCGAGGCGACGATGGCCAACGACCAGGGCTGGATGACCTCGGTCGCCTATTCGCCCACGCTCGGCCACCATATCGGGCTGGGCTTCATCCGCCGCGGCAAGGATCGCATGGGCGACGTGGTGCGCGCCGCCAGCCCCCTGCGCGGCAGCGAGGTGAAGGTCAAGATCGTCTCGCCCCATTTCGTCGACCCCGAAGGAGAGCGTCTGCGTGCCTGATTTCGTCCTGACTGCCTCATCCCCGCTTGGCGGGTTCGACCGCGATTTCGGCCCGGTCAGGCTGCGCGAGCTGACCGGCCTGGCCATCGTGTCGGTGGCCCTTCCCCTGGGGGCGGAGGACGCCGCAATGGCGGCGCTGAACCGCGCCTTCGGCTGCGACATGCCGGCGCCGGGTGCATCCGCCCTGTCGAAGGACGGGCGCGAACGGCTGTTGCGGCTGGCGCCCGATCAGCTGTTCGTTCTGTTCGACCATGCGACCCCCGACGCCGAGGCCCATGTCGCCGCGCGGCTGGACGGGGCGGCCTACACCACCGATCAGACCGATGGCTGGGTCGGACTTGAAATGTCCGGCCCCGGCTGCCGCGCGGCGCTGGAACGGATCTGCCCCGTCGACCTGCACCCAAAGGCGTTCGCGGTCGGGCAGTTCGCGCGCACGGCGATGGAACACCTGGGCGCCATCGTCCTGCGCAGCGACGATGACAGGTTCGTGCTGCTGTCGGCCAGTTCGTCGGCCGGGTCGTTCCTGCACGCGGTCGAAACCTCGATCCTGGATACCTGCTGAACGCACCGGGCCGGAGAGGAGCAGCCGATGTATCACGAAACCTTCGATACAGCGCGCGGCGCCGGAACCCCGCGCGCCGACGACCGGCGCGACGATGTCCGGCACTTTCTGCTGGTTCCCCAAAGCCCGTCCCTGTCCTATGCCGCCGATACCTTTGCCGAGGTCCTGTCTTGCGCCAACCGGCTGGTCGGGCAGACACCGCTGAGCTGGACCCGCCTGCCCGGCCTGGCGGCGCTGGCCGATGCCCCGTCGCATGGCGGCGGCCGCAGGACGGGCATCGTCCTGATCGGCGGCACCGAAGAGGCCTGGCGCCCGGCGCCCGAGGAACTGACGCCGCTGCGTTCGCGCCTGTTGTCGGCCCCGCGCCTGTGCACGGCGGGCGCGGGCGTGTTCGTCGCCCTGATGGCGGGCCGGCTGGGCGGGGTTTCGCTGTCGGTGCATCCCGGTTTCCAGCCGGCGGTGATGGAACTCGCTCCGGACGTGATCTTTTCCGCCCGCGCGGTGTCGCATTCGGGGCGCTTCAGCACGGCCATCAGCGCCCTGGCCGCCCCCGCGATGGCGCTCGACCTGGTCTCGCGCAAGCTGGGCGGCTTTACCGGCCAGGCGGTGGCCGAATACCTGGGCCTGCGCGTGCCCCATCAGCACAACCGGTCGGTCGAACACTGGCGGCTGATGCGGAAATCGAAGGGAAACCCGCTGATCGGCCGGGCGCTGACGGTCATGCTCGACCACCTCGAAGAGGTGCTGACCGTCACCGAGATCGCCGAGATCGTCGGCATCTCGCCACGGCAGCTGGAACGCCGCTTCCGCACGACGCTGGACAGATCGCCGCTGCAGGTCTACCGCAACCTGCGGCTGGAACGCGCCCGGTCGCTGCTGGTGCAGACCGGCCTGCCGATCCGGGAGATCGCGCTGGCCAGCGGCTTTGGCACGACTTCGGCGCTGACACGCTGGTATCGCGAGGAATATGGCGAATCGCCCGGCCGGGCGCGGTTGAGGGCATTCGACGGCACCTGCCGCTGACCCGCCCGGCATGGCGGCATTCCGGCAGCGTCCATGCGCCCGGCGCGGACCGGACGGCATTGCCCCGCATCCGCCGCCGGGAGAACCGGCAATTCACGGCGAACGGCCCCGCACCGCGTGGCAAGCGCGGTGTTGCGGCCGCGGGATTGCTGTGCCACCCGTGTCCGGGCGGCGACCGCGGCCCCCCGTGCCGCCAGCCCCGTCCGCTATCGCGATTCTTGACTTGCGCCGCAACACGCCAAAGTGTACCGCTCAAATTTGAGCGGCATCCCGATTCCGCCTTGCCCCGGCGCTACGAACGCACAAGGCGCCCAGAGGGGGGCTTGTGCAGCAGCCTGCGAGGAGACCGGTTTCCGATGGCCACCCAGCGCGATCAGATGCGCGAGGATGCAAGGTTCCGCATCCTGCGCCTGTTGCAGGACAACCCGGAGATGAGCCAGCGCGACCTGGCGCAGGCGGTGGGCGTCAGCACCGGCGGCATTCATTACGTGCTCAGCGCGCTTGTCGACAAGGGTTTGATAAAGCTGGGCAACTTCACCGCGGCCGAGGACAAGCGCCGATACGCCTACGTCCTGACCAGCAAGGGCTTCGCCGAAAAGGCGCGGCTGACGCGCCGTTTTCTGGCGCGGAAGATGAAGGAGTACGAGGCCCTGCGCGCAGAGATCGAGGCGGTGCGTGCAGAGATCGACGCCGATGACCCCCGGGAGAGCAAAGCGTGATTTCCTTTCCGACAGGCGCCGGCCGGGGGGCGATCCGATGACCCGCGTACTCGTCACCGGCACGGCCGGGTTCATCGGGTTCCACCTGGCGCGGCTGTTGCTGGACGAGGGGCACGCCGTCGCCGGCTATGACGGCATGACGGATTACTACGATGTCCGCCTCAAGCAGCGCCGCCACGCGATGCTGCGCCAGAACGAGGGTTTCACCGCGACCGAGGCGATGCTCGAGGACGCGCAGGCCCTGAACGCGGCGACAGAGGCCTTCGCCCCCGATGTCATCGTGCACCTCGCGGCGCAGGCGGGCGTCCGCTACAGCCTGGAAAACCCGCGCGCCTATATCGACGCCAACGTGGTCGGCACGCTCAACGTGATGGAGGCCGCGCGCGCGGCGGGAGTGCGGCACCTGCTGATGGCCTCGACCTCGTCCGTCTACGGCGCGAACGAGGACATGCCCTTCGACGAATGTCAGAAGGCCGACACCCAACTGACAATCTACGCCGCCACCAAGAAGGCGAACGAGGCGATGGGCCATTCCTGGGCCCATATCCACGCCCTGCCCGTTACCATGTTCCGGTTCTTCACCGTCTACGGCCCCTGGGGACGGCCGGACATGGCGCTCTTCAGGTTCACCAAGGGCATCCTCGAAGGGACGCCGATCGACATCTACAACCACGGCGAGATGTGGCGCGATTTCACCTATGTCGACGACCTGGTGCGCGGCATCCGCCTGCTGATCGACGCCGTGCCGGGCGGGCCGGAAACGGCGGTCGAGGGCGACAGCCTCAGCCCCGCCGCGCCCTTTCGCGTGGTCAACATCGGCAATTCCGAAAAGGTGAGGCTGATGGATTTCGTCGAGGCGATCGAGACCGAGATCGGGCGCCGGGCGATCAGGAACATGATGCCGATGCAAACCGGCGACGTGCCGGCCACCTGGGCCGACGCGACGTTGCTGCAGCGGCTGACCGGCTATCGCCCGCGAACGCCGTTCCGCGAGGGCGTGGCGCGGTTCGTGCGCTGGTACCGCGATTACCACGATATCTGAGGTTGGGATGTTCTCTCTGGATATGAATGACGCAGGCATCGCGGTGATCGGGCTGGGCTATGTCGGCCTGCCGCTGGCGGTCGAGTTCGGCAAGCGGCGGCCCACCGTCGGCTTCGACATCGACCCCGCCCGCATCGAGGAGCTGCACGCCGGGCGCGATTCGACGCGCGAGGTGGCCGGCGAAGACCTGGCCGCGGCAGACCGGCTGACCGTCACGAGCGACATCGAGGCGCTGCGCGGCTGCTCGGTCTTCATCGTCACGGTCCCCACCCCCATCGACGGGCACAAGCGCCCCGACCTGGCGCCGCTCCTGCGCGCGTCCGAGACGGTGGGCGGCGTGCTGGGCAAGGGGGATATCGTGATCTACGAATCCACCGTCTATCCCGGCGCCACCGAAGAGGACTGCGTGCCGGTGCTGGAGCGCGCGTCGGGGCTGCGCTACAACGAGGATTTCTTTGCCGGCTACAGCCCCGAACGGATCAACCCGGGCGACAGGCAGCACCGGCTGACGACGATCACCAAGGTCACGTCGGGCTCGACCCCCGAGGCGGCGGAATTCGTCGACGCGCTCTATGCCTCGATCGTGACCGCCGGAACGCACAAGGCGCCGACGATCCGCGTCGCCGAGGCGGCCAAGGTGATCGAGAACACGCAGCGCGACCTCAACATCGCGCTGGTCAACGAACTGGCCGTGATCTTCAACCGCATGGGGCTCGATACCCAGGCCGTGCTCGAGGCGGCGGGAACGAAATGGAACTTCCTTCCCTTCCGCCCCGGCCTGGTGGGCGGGCACTGCATCGGCGTCGATCCCTACTACCTGACCCACAAGGCCGAGGCGATCGGCTATCATCCGCAGATCATCCTCGCCGGCCGGCGCCTGAATGACGGCATGGGCGCATATGTCGCGGGGCAGATGGTCAAGGCGCTGCTGAAAAGGCGCATCCATGTCCGCGGCGCGCGCATCCTGGTGATGGGGCTGGCCTTCAAGGAAAACTGCCCCGATCTGCGCAACACGCGCGTCATCGACGTCATCAGGGAACTGCGCGACTACGGCACCGAGGTCGACGTGCACGACCCCTGGGCCGACCCGGCCGAGGCCCGCCGCGAATACGGGCTCGACCTGGTGGCCGATCCGCCCGCCAACGGCTATGACGGGATCATCCTCGCCGTCGCGCATGACGAGTTCCGCGAAATGGGCGCCGCCGGGCTGCGCGCCCTGGGGCGGGACGAACACGTACTTTACGACCTGAAACACGTGCTGGCGGCGGACGACGCCGATCTGAGGCTGTGACCGGAGACATGTCATGAAACGATTCTCGATGATCGGTGCGGCCGGCTATATCGCACCCCGGCACATGGCGGCGATCCGCGACACCGGGAATGTCCTGGTGGCCGCGCTCGACCCCAACGATTCCGTCGGCATCATCGACAGCTATTTCCCCGACGCGGATTTCTTTACCGAGTTCGAACGCTTCGACCGCCACATCGACAAGCTGCGCCGCAAGGGCGCCGGGGTCGATTACGTGTCGATCTGTTCGCCCAACTACCTGCACGACAGCCACATGCGGTTCGCCCTGCGTTCCGGCGCCGATGCGATTTGCGAAAAGCCGCTGGTGCTGAATCCGTGGAACATCGACGGGCTGCACGAGATCGAGGCCGACACCGGGCGCAGGATCAACACCATCCTGCAGCTGCGCGTCCATCCCGCCATCGTCGCCCTGCGCGACAAGGTGCGCCACGAGGCACGCGGCACCAAGCACGAGGTCGACCTGACCTACATCACCTCGCGCGGGCACTGGTACCTGCAAAGCTGGAAGGGCAACGACAAGAAATCCGGTGGCATCGCCACCAATATCGGCGTGCATTTCTTCGACATGCTGCATTTCATCTTCGGCCCGCTGCAGGAAAACCGCGTCCATGTGAACGAGCCGACCCGCGCCGCGGGCTATCTGGAATACGACCATGCCCGCGTGCGCTGGTTCCTGTCGATCGACATCGGCGACGTGCCCGAGACCCTGCGCGGCAACGGGCAGCGCACCTACCGCTCGATCACGGTGGACGGCGAGGAGATCGAGTTCTCCGGCGGCTTTACCGACCTGCACACCCGCAGCTACGAGGAAATCCTCGCCGGGCGCGGCTTCGGACTCGAGGAAAACCGCGTCGCGATCGAGACGGTGGCACATATCCGGGGGGCGGCGGCGGAAACGGGCGGCGAGCGGCATCCGTTTGCCGCGGGGCTCAAGCCATGAGCTATTTCGCACATCCCAGCGCAATCGTGGACGAGGGCGCCGAGATCGGCGATGGCAGCCGGATCTGGCATTTCGTCCATGTCTGCGCCGGCGCCCGGATCGGACGGGGGGTTTCGCTGGGCCAGAACGTGTTCGTCGGCAACAAGGTCTTCATTGGCGACAACTGCAAGGTGCAAAACAACGTGTCGGTCTACGACAACGTCGTGCTCGAAGAGGGCGTGTTCTGCGGGCCTTCGATGGTCTTTACCAACGTCCACAACCCGCGCGCGTTGGTCGAGCGCAAGGACGAGTACCGCGACACCCGCGTCAGGCGCGGCGCGACGCTGGGCGCCAACTGTACCGTCGTCTGCGGCGTGACGATCGGCGAATTCGCCTTTGTTGCGGCCGGTGCCGTGGTTCACAGGGACATCCCGGCCTTTGCCCTGGCCGCGGGCGTTCCGGCCCGCCAGATCGGCTGGATGAGCGCCTATGGGGAGCGCCTCGATCTGCCGCTCGAGGGCGAGGGCGAAACGACCTGCCCTCATACCGGCGACCGATACGTCCTGGCCGACCGGCAGCTTTCGCGGGAGGCGCCGGAATGATCCCCTTCGTCGATCTCGCCGCCCAGCAGGAGCGGCTGCGCACCGACATCGAGGCTGGCATCAAGCGGGTGCTGGCGCATGGGCGCTACATCCTCGGCCCCGAGGTGGAGGAGCTCGAGGAAAAGCTCGCCGCATACGCCGGCGCGGCGCATTGCATCGCCTGCGCCAACGGCACCGATGCGCTTCAGATCGCGCTGATGGCGCTCGGGGTCGGCCCCGGCGACGAGGTGATCACACCGGGCTTCAGCTACATCGCCACTGCCGAGGCCGCCGCGGTGCTCGGCGCGATCCCGGTCTATGTCGATATCGACCCGGTCAGCTACAACCTCGACCCCGCGCTGCTGGAGGCCGCGATCACGCCGCGCACCGGGGCGATCATTCCGGTCTCGCTCTATGGTCAGCCGGCGGATTTCGATCGGATCAACGACATTGCCGCGCGACACGGGATTCCGGTCATCGAGGACGGCGCGCAGAGCTTTGGCGCCAGCTACAAGGGCCGCAAGTCGTGCAACCTGACGACCATCGGCTGCACCAGCTTCTTTCCATCGAAGCCCTTGGGATGCTACGGCGACGGTGGCGCGATCTTCACCTCCGATGCCGAGCTGGGCAAGGTCATCCGCCAGATCGCGCGGCACGGGCAGGACCGGCGCTATCATCATGTCCGCGTGGGCGTGAACTCGCGGCTGGATACGATCCAGGCGGCGATCCTGCTGCCCAAGCTGGCGATCCTCGACGACGAGATCGCCGCCCGCCAGCAAGTGGCCGACACCTATTCCACGGCGCTCCGCGCAATCGGCATCATACCGCCCGAGGTGGCCCGGCACAACGTCAGCGCCTGGGCGCAATACACCATCCGCGTGGAGAACCGCGACGCGGTGCAGGCGGCGCTGAAAGAGGCCGGCATCCCGACGGCGGTGCATTATCCCCTGCCCCTCAACCGCCAGCCGGCGGTGGCCGACGCGGGCGCGCATCTGCCCGAGGGCGACCGCGCGGCCGGAGAGGTGCTGAGCCTGCCGATGCATCCCTATCTGGGGCGGGAGCAGGTCGAGGCGATCGCCGGCGCGCTGACGACAGCCGTTGAGCGTTGACGCGCCCATGTCCCTGAGATCGCGCCTGAGTGCCATCCGCAAGAACGGCTTCGTCCGGTCGGCCTCGGTGCTGGTCGGCGGCACGGCGGTGGCGCAGGCGCTGACGGTGCTGGCGCTGCCGGTGCTGACGCGGCTCTATTCGCCGCAGGATTTCAGCCTGCTGGCGGTCTATGTGGCGATCCTGACGATGGTCCAGGTCCTGGCCTGCCTGCGGCTGGAAATCGCCATCCCCCTGCCCGAGGACGATGTCGAGGCGGCGAACCTGCTGGCGCTGGCGCTGGTGTCGGCGGCATCGGCGGCGGCACTGGCGGGCGTTGTGGTGCTGGGGTTCGGGGGGATGTTCTTTTCCGCTATCGGCCAGCCCGAGATGCAACCCTTCGGCTGGCTGTTGCCGGTCGGCATCTGGCTGGCGGGCAGCTATGCCGCGCTGCAGTTCTGGAGCACGCGAAAGAAGCGCTTCCCCACCATCGCGCGCACGCGGATGATGCAGGCCGGAAGCGGCCTGACCGCGCAGCTGGGCCTCGGCTGGGCCGGCGCCGGACCGGTGGGGCTGATGCTGGGGCATGCGCTGATGGCGGGCGCCGGGGCGGTGAACCTGGCCCGCCAGGC
>CAZNMK010000043.1:0-11556 GCA_964574045.1 uncultured Roseovarius sp.
ACAGCACGGGCGGACCCCGGTCGGCGTGCAGGAGGGCCAGAGCCCCGCCGGCGAGGTCGCGCGGCAGGATTTCGAAGGCTCCTACGGCTATGTCATGGAATGAAGGAACGGGGATCGCCATGAAACATCTCGTCGCCGCCCTTGGCCTCGTCGCGCTCGGCGCCTGCACCACCCAGCCCGGAGAGAGCGTCGGCGTCTATAACGGCAAGCCGGGTGTCCTCATCGACGGCCCGGCTTTTGGCGAGGCGACGATGAACAACACCCAGATCATGACCGGCGAGAAGGTCTTTGTCGTCGATCTGGCGCACAAGTTCGCCAACAAGGTGCCCAGCATGGTCAACTTCGCCTTCGATTCGGCGGTTCTGGACGCCCAGGCGCAGGCGGCGCTGCAACAGCAGGCGCATTTCATCCGCCAGTATCCCGAGGTCCGCTTCCGCGTCTACGGCCACACCGACCTGGTGGGCACGACCGCCTACAACCAGCGGCTGGGCCTGCGGCGGGCGCAGGCGGTAGTCAATTTCCTGGTGCGCCACGGGATCAGCCGCTCGCGGCTCGAGGCCGTCGCATCGTTCGGCGAAACGCAGCCGCTGGTGGTGACCGAGGGGCGCGAACGCCGCAACCGCCGCACGGTGACCGAGGTTTCGGGCTTCGTGCAGTCGCACCCGATGATCATGGACGGCAAGTATGCCGAGGTGGTCTATCGCGAATACATCAAGAGCGCCGAGCCCGCGAGTACGCTGCGCATGGTGCAAAAAGAGGCCGGCGGCGCAGAGGAATAGGTCCCGAAAGGGCGCGACAACCGTATTCTCCCTGTCCGGCAGGTGCCGGACCAACTGGAAAAACCCGCCCCCCGAGGGCGGGTTTCTTTGTCTCAAGGTTCCGCACAATTACGGTTTTTTGGCCCAAATGTCGCCCTGTTTGTAGGGAAAATTCGGTCAAGGAAGAATGCGTTCCCCCGTGTAGAGGCTGCGGGGCATGCGGCGGCGTAACGGCCGTTCGGCCACCGTCGCCGATGCACATTGACGAATGGAAACCGAGATGACGAGTAGTGACAGCAACCAGGACGGACAAACCCGGCTGATCGCCTGTACGGTCAGCCGCGACGTACAGAATTTCGACCTGCTGATCGAGGATATGGAGGCCGCCCTCGGCGAGGCGTGGGGCGATCTCAATATCAACGAGGCGCTGGCGTTCTTCGGCCAGCCCGAGGCGGGCGAGATCGAGTTCGCCGCCGTCGCCATCGACGATTCCGACGAGGAAGAGCTGCCGCTGCTGAGCGAGATCATCACCCTGGCGGCGTCGCGCGGTATCCGCGTCATTCTCATCGCCGAGGATGTCAGCCCCGCCGTGCTGCACCAGCTTCTGCGCCAGGGCGCGGACGAATTCGTGCCCTACCCCCTGCCCGAGGGAGAGCTGGAGGCCGCCATCGGGCGCATCCGCCGGCGTGAAGAGATCGCCGCGATCGAAGGCACCCCCTTCGCTGCCGGCAACGCCCCGGGCGATGGCGTCCTGCTGGCGGTGCAGGGTCTTGCCGGGGGCACCGGCGCCACCACCCTGGCGGTCAACCTTGCCTGGGAACTGGCGACCGTCGACAAGGCCGACCCGCCGCGCGTCTGCCTGCTGGATTTCGGCCTGCAGACCGGAACCACCGCCACCTATCTCGATCTGCCGCGCCGCGATGCCGTGTTCGAGATGTGGTCGGACACCGAATCGATGGACGAGGACATCTTCAAGCAGTCGCTGACCCCTTACGCGGACAAGCTCTGGGTGCTGACCGCACCGTCCGAGATGCTGCCTCTCGACATGATCACGCCCGAGGATGTCGGCCGCGTCCTAGAACTTGCACGCAGCAAGTTCGACTACGTCATCGTCGACATGCCCGGCACGCTGGTCCAGTGGACCGAAACCGTGCTCTGCGCGGCGCAGATCTATTTCGTCACGCTGGAGCTCGACATGCGGTCGGCGCAGAACGCGCTCAGGCTCAAGCGCGCGCTCCGGGCCGAGGACCTGCCGCTCGAAAAGCTGCGCTACTGTCTCAACCGCGCGCCCAAGTTCACCGACCTCAACGGCAAGGGCCGGGTCAAGCGGCTGGCGGAAAGCCTGGAAATCGGCATCGAGGTGCAGCTGCCCGATGGCGGCCGGGTCATTACCCAGGCCGGGGATCACGGCGCGCCGCTGGCCAGCGCCGCCGCCAAGAACCCGCTGCGCAAGGAAATTGCCAAGCTCGCCGCCTCTCTGCACGAGATCGGCAAGGCCGACACCGACGAAGCGGCATGACGAGGGGGTAAGCCATGTTTTCCCGCTACAAGAAATCCGCCGCCGCCGCGGCCAAGCCCGTCAAGGTGCACGACGTCGCCGAGGCCGCGCCCGCGCCGCGCCCCGAGGCGGCGCCGAAGCCCTCGCTCAGGCGTCAGGCGCCCAAGGCGCCGGTTGCGCCGCAGCCGGTCGACAAGGAACGCAAGCGCAAGGAGCGGATGGCCGAAATCAAGCTCGACCTGCACCGTTCGCTGCTCGACAACCTCAACCTCGCCGCGCTCGACAGCGCGACAGAGGCCGACCTGCGCGCCGAGATCAGCTCGATCGCGTCGGAAGTGCTGGAGGAAAAGGGCATCGTCCTCAACCGTGACGACCGTGCCACCCTGACGCAGGAGCTCTACGACGAGGTCAAGGGCCTGGGCCCGCTGGAGACCCTGCTCAAGGACGACACCGTCAACGACATCCTCGTGAACGGCCCGCACCAGATATTCGTCGAACGCGACGGCAAGCTGCAGCTGAGCGACGTCACCTTCAAGGACGAAAAGCACCTGCTCAGGATCATCGACAAGATCGTGTCGGCGGTGGGCCGGCGGGTGGACGAATCGAACCCCTACGTCGACGCGCGCCTTGCCGACGGCTCTCGTTTCAACGCGATGGTGCCGCCGATTGCCGTCGACGGCAGCCTGGTGTCGATCCGCAAGTTCAAGAAGGACAAGCTCGGGATCGACGACCTGGTGCGCTTCGGCGCCTTCTCCGAGGAAATGGCGGCCTATCTCGAGGCCGCGGTCGCGACCCGCCTGAACATCATCGTCTCGGGCGGTACCGGCTCGGGCAAGACCACCACGCTCAACGCGCTGTCGAGCTTCATCGACAACGCCGAGCGCATCCTGACGATCGAGGACACCGCCGAACTGCAGCTGCAGCAGACCCATGTCGGGCGGATGGAAAGCCGCCCGCCCAACGTCGAGGGCAAGGGCGAGGTCAGCCCGCGCGACTGTCTCAAGAACGCGCTCAGGATGCGCCCCGACCGGATCATCGTCGGCGAGACCCGCGGCGAAGAGGTGATCGACATGCTGCAGGCCATGAATACCGGGCATGACGGCTCGATGACGACGATCCACGCCAACAACGCGCGCGACGCCATCAGCCGGCTGGAAAACATGATCGCCATGGCCGGCATCGAGATGCCGCTCAAGGCGATGCGCAGCCAAATCGCCAGCGCGGTGCATCTGATCGTGCAGGCGTCGCGCCTGCAGGACGGCTCGCGCCGGATGGTCTCGATCACCGAGATCACCGGCATGGAGGGCGACGTGATCTCGATGCAGGAAATCTTCCGTTTTCAGCGCACCGGGCTGACGCCCGACAACAAGATCATCGGGCATTTCACCGGCACCGGGGTGCGCTCGAACTTCACCGAACGTTTCCGGCTGTGGGGCTACGACCTGCCGCCCGGCATATACGAACCGGTCGCGGGGTAGACGGCCATGGGCATTTCAATCGAGCCGATCATCTATGCACTGATCTTTGCCGGCGTCCTGGCGCTGGTCGAAGGCATCTACCTGACCGTCTTCGGCAAGTCGATCAGCCTCAACAGCCGCGTCAACCGCCGCCTCGACATGCTCGACAAGACGGGCAACCGGCAGGAGGTGATGGAAAAGCTGCGCAAGGAAATGACGCAGCACCTGAAGGCACGCAACATCCCGATCTATTCGATCCTGTCGTCGAAGGCGCAGAAGGCGGCGATCGCGTTCACGCCCAAACAGCTGATCATGCTGATGGGGGGGCTTTCGGTGCTGGCCTTCGCCGGGCTGACGGTCGGCACCGGGACCGAAGTGCCGGTACGCGCCGCGGTATCGGTCGGGATCGGTATCGGCGGGGTGTTCGTCTGGATCAACTCCAAGGCCGCCAAGCGCATGAAGCTGATGGAGGAACAGCTGCCCGACGCGATCGAACTGATGGTGCGCAGCCTGCGGGTGGGGCATCCGTTTTCCTCGGCCATCTCGATCGTCGCCGACGAGGTCGCCGATCCGCTGGCCACCGAATTCGGCATCATCGCGGACGAAAGCGCCTATGGCCGCGACGTCGGCGAGGCGCTGAAGGACATGGCCGAGCGGCTCGACATGCAGGATCTGCGCTTTCTCGCGGTGGCGGTGACCATCCAGCAGCAGTCGGGCGGCAACCTGGCAGAGATCCTCGAAGGGCTGGCCAAGGTGATCCGCGCGCGTTTCCGCCTGTTCCGCCGGGTCAAGGCGATTACCGCCGAGGCGAAATGGTCGGGCAACTTCCTGTCCGCCTTCCCGATCCTGGCGCTCGTGGGCATCCAGATGATCAAACCCGACTACTACGACGAGGCGATGAACCATCCGCTGTTCATTCCGGCCTGCCTGACCGTGGGCGGGTTCCTGGTGGCAAACATCTTTGTCATGCGCGCGCTGGTGAACATCAAGGTCTGAGGCACAGGGCATGGAAATCTTCACCGATACATACGGCACGCTGACCGAATCGCTCGGTCCCTTCGGGCCTCTCATCCTGGTGGGCACGCTGGGGGTGATCCTGGTGCTGATCGCCATACCGATCCTGATCAGCCAGTCGCGCGACCCCATCGACAAGCTCAAGAAGGCCACCGCCAGCGGCCAGCCCGAGGGGCGCAACAAGCAGAACCTGCGCGCCAAGGGCCGCAACGACAAGCTGGACAAATACGCGAACTTCCTTGAACCCAAGGACGAAAAGCAGCTCAGCCAGATACGGCTGACGCTGATGCAGGCGGGCTATCGCGACCGCGACGCGGTGCGCTATTTCCACTTTGCGCAGTTCGCGCTGGGTATCGCCGGCCTGATCCTGGGCGTCGCCTATTTCCTGATCTTCAAGTCGGGCGAGGAAACCACGACGCAGCAGATGCTGCTTTATATCCTGGGGCCCGGCGGTGTCGGCTACATGATCCCCAAATACTGGGTCACCAAGCGCCAGCAGCAGCGCCAGCAGGAAATCGAAGAGGGCTTTCCCGACAGCCTGGACATGATGCTGACCTGCGTCGAGGCCGGCCAGTCGATGGACCAGGCCATCATCCGGGTCGCGAACGAGATTCGCGTCTCGTATCCTGCCCTGGCCGAGGAATACGAGATCGTCTCGCAGCAGATGAAGGCCGGCCGCGACAAACCCTCGGTGCTGAACGACATGGCCGAACGGTGCGGCGTGCAGGATATTTCCAGCTTTGTTACCGTGCTGATTCAGTCGCAGACCTTCGGCACCTCGATCGGCGACGCGCTGCGCATCTACGCGGGCGAGATGCGTGACAAACGTGTCATGCGCGCCGAGGAAAAGGCCAACAAGCTGCCGACAAAGATGACATTGGCCACGATGATGCTTACAGTGCCCCCACTACTGATCATCCTGGTGGGTCCATCGGTTCTGGGCATCATGGAATTGCTCTCGATGAGCGCCCAGTAGACAACAACGCCGTCAAGGCGGGGCAGAAATGATACGGGCTGGGGCAGTCTTGCTGACATGTTTCGCCCTCGTCGCCTGCGACGGGGGCGTTGCGCGTGACAGTCCCTATGCGCCGGGCCTGTCGCCCGGGGGCGAGGCCGTGGACGGGCTGCTTGTCGGGCACCGGCTGATGGATGCCGGCGAATACGAACTGGCGATCGACGCCTATTCGCGCGCCGCGCTCAGCCACGGGATGACCGCCGAAATCCTGGCCGGGATCGGCTCTGCCAATCTCAAGCTCGGGCGGGTCCAGACCGCCGAACGGCTGCTGCGAAAGGCCATCGACAAGGACGAAGAGGCGCCCGAGGTCTGGAACAATCTCGGCGTCGCGCTGATGGAACGGGGCGAAACGGCCGAGGCCGCGCAGGTGTTCCGCCGCGCCTACGCGCTCGATAATGGCGAAAGTGACTCAATCCGCGACAATCTGCGGTTGGCTCTCGAAAAAACCGAAAAACCCGATTATGATGTCCCCGAGGACCAGTCCTACAAATTGGTGCGGCGGGGCAGCAACGACTATCTGATCCGCAAGATACCATGACGGGGCAAGAGCAGCAAAAGGACGCAAAAATGCGCCACCTTCTTCTTTCCGGCTTGTGCGCGGCGGGCGCATTGGCGCTGGCGGGGTGCGATACCGCGACGGATGCCGATGTCGACCGCGCCTTTCAGGGCGTCAACGCCGTGGACGGCAACAACCTCAACGATGTCATGCTGACCGTGGCCGACCCCGAAGAGGCGGTTTCGTACTTTCAGCGCAGCCTGGGCCAGCAGCCCGACCGCATCGACCTGCAGCGCGGTTTGGCGAAATCGCTGGTGCGCGCCAAACGCAATACCGAGGCGGTCGGCGCCTGGAAGGCAGTTACCGACCACCCCGAGGCGACGAATGACGACCGCGTCGATTTCGCCGACGCACTCATTCGCAACAACGAATGGGAACGCGCCGAGACAGTGCTCGACACCGTCCCGCCCACCTTCGAGAGCTTCAAGCGCTATCGGCTGGAGGCGATGGTCGCGGACAGCAACCAGGAGTGGCAGAAGGCCGACAGTTTCTATGAAATCGCCGTCGGCCTGACCACCCGGCCGGCGGGAGTGATGAACAACTGGGGCTATTCCAAGCTGGCCCGCGGCGAATTCGCCGAGGCCGAGCGCCTGTTCACCGACGCGGTCCGGCAGGACGATTCGCTCTTTACCGCCAAGAACAACCTGATGATGGCGCGCGGGGCGCAGCAGAACTACGCCATGCCCGTCATCCCGGTGACGCAGACCGAACGCGCGCAGCTGCTCTACACGCTGGCGCTGTCGGCGATCAAGCAGGGCGACACGACCATCGGCAAGGGGCTGTTGCGCGACGCCATCGAAACCCACCCGCAGCATTTCGAGGCTGCCGTCCGGTCGCTGCGCGCGCTCGAGGAAAACGTGAGCAACTAGAACATGTCGCACCCAATCGGCAACACCCGTCCCGGGCCCGACCCGGGACCCGTTTCCGCCGGCGCTGGAGGCCCCGGCTCAAAGGCCGGGGCGGGCGCGAATCCGAGCGGCTGCAACAGGCTGTAGTCCGCATGGGCCTGCAGATCACCCCGGCGGAGGCGCTCTGGTTCCTGCCCTTCCTGGCACCGCTCTGCCTGTGGGTGATGTGGAGCGACCTCAGCGCGATGCGCATTCCCAACCCGGCGGTGCTGGCGATGGTGGCGGTCTTCGTCGCGATCGGACCGATCGCCCTGCCGCTGGCGGAATATCCCTGGCGGCTGGCGACCATGGCGGCAGTGTTGGCTGTCATGTTCCTGGCCAACATGGCCGGGCTGATGGGCGCGGGGGATTCCAAGTTCATCGCCGCGGCGGCACCTTTCATCGACCCCGGCGACATCGCGCCGGTCTGCCTGATCTTCGCCGCCTGCCTGCTGGCGGCCTTTGTCAGCCACCGCATCGCCAAGCATTCAGCTCTGCGCCGGCTGGCGCCGGGCTGGACCAGCTGGGACCGCGGCCGGAAATTCCCGATGGGCTTTGCCCTGGGCGGCGCGCTGACGATCTACCTGGCGCTCGGGGCCGCGGGCTGATCCGCGCGCCCTGCCCGCGCCCGCCACGGACCATATTTTCGGCATGTTTTCCCGCGATACTGGCATCGGCCCGGCCCGTGCGCCGGTATCGCAGCAACGACAGGGGCAAGCAGCCATGAACATGCAGGTCAGCCAGAGCGTGCAGCCGCCGCCGCCGCCCAACCGGATCGAAGAGATGCAGCTGCCGATCGTGATGATGCGCGACATCGTGATCAAGACGATGTTCCGCAAGAACATCGACATGGTCAGCGAACTGGCCGAGGCGCTGTGCCTGCCGCGCGCGGTGACGCAGGAACTGGTCGACCTGGCGCGCGGTCAGTCCCTGCTCGAGGCCACCGGCACACTCAGCGCCAATGCCGGCAGCGAAATGGGCTATCAGCTGACCGACAGCGGCAAGGCGCGCGCGCTCGACGCACTCAGCCAGTCCGAATATTTCGGCGCCATGCCGGTGCCGCTGGGCGTCTATGGCGAACAGGTCAAGCGCCAGTCGATCCGCAACATCCAGATCACGCGCCAGGAACTGGTGCAGGCGATGGGCCATCTGGTGCTGCCCGACAGCCTATTGGACCATCTCGGGCCGGCGGTGTCCGCCGGCCGGTCGATCCTGATGTACGGCCCCCCCGGCAACGGCAAATCCTCGATCTCGAACGGCATCCGCGACGCGATGGGCGACAAGATATACGTCCCCCGCGCGATCGAGTATTCCGGCCAGGTGATCACCGTCTACGACCCCATCGTGCATTCCAAGGCCGAGGTCGAGCGCGACGACCCCAACTCCCTGCGCCGCCGCCGCACCTTCGACACCCGCTACGTGCGCTGCGAGCGGCCCACCGTGATCACCGGGGGCGAGCTGTCGCTCAGCATGCTCGATCTGGTCTACAACCCCACCGCGCGCACCTATCAGGCGCCGCTGCAGTTGAAATCCACCGGCGGCATCTTCATCGTCGACGACCTCGGGCGCCAGCAGGAACCGCCGCAGGCGCTGGTCAACCGCTGGATCGTGCCGCTGGAGGAATCGAAGGACATCCTGGCCCTGCAATCGGGCGAAAAGTTCGAGGTGCCGTTCGACACGCTGGTGATCTTTTCGACCAACTTCCACCCCAACGAGATTTTTGACAAGGCGGCGCTGCGGCGGATCTTCTTCAAGATCAAGATCGACGGGCCAAGCCAGGCCGATTTCCTGAAGATCTTCGCGATGGTGGCGAAAAAGCGGGGCATGCCGCTGGACGAGGCGGCGCTGTTGCACCTGCTGAAAAAGAAATACCCCACCATCCACAACGTCTATGCCAACTACCAGCCGATCTTCCTGATCGACCAGATGATCGCGATCTGCGAATTCGAGGGCATCCCCTACCAGATGACCCCCGACCTGATCGACCGGGCCTGGGCCAACATGTTCGTGCGCGACGAGGCGATCGCGCACTGACCGCTACCACGGTCCGGCGGCAAGAAAAAACCCCGGGGCGCCCCTGCCCCGGGGTTTCTGCTTTCAGCAGATCGGCCGGGATCACTTCGGCCCGAGATCCATCCGCACACCGAAACGCAGCGCGTGCTGTTCGACCGACACCGGCATCACCACCGCCGGGAAGCCGGGGAAAAGGCTGCCGCGCGCGGTGCCGTAATCGGTATAGGCATATTCGACGCGCACCGAGGTCATCGCGCTCACGCGCGTGTCGAGCCCGACCGCCACCGTCCATCCATCCAGCTGATCGCTGTAGCCGTTGGCGACGAACCCGGCCGGGGCGGGGCCGCCGTTGAAATCGAAATCGCCATAGCTGTAGCCGAGCGCGCCGTAGATCAGCGCCGGGCGCGAGCCCAGGCCGGTGGCATAGCCCAGAACGCCGCGCAGCGTGCCCTGCCAGTTCAGCTCGGTCCGGCCGCTCGACGTGGCGCCCAGGAAGTTGGCATAGCTGCCCGAGGCGTTCGAGCCCTCGAACCCGATCTCGGCGCCGTAGACCGTGTTGCCGGATTGAAACGCATAGCCCGCGAAGCCGCCGTAAAGCAGGCCGTCGGGGTCCGAACTGCCGGTCGGCGCACCGTTGGAAAATGTGTGCGTCGCGTCATGGGCCGAATAGCCCAGCGTCAGACCGCCATAGAACCCGTCCCAGTCCTGCGCGCCCGCCGCGGCCGGCATGGCGGCAATCGCGGCGGTTGCGGCCAGATTGCGTAGCGTTTTCATGCTCTTCATGGTGCTTCCCCCTTTTCCTGCCTTGCGCCCGGGCCGGCTATGACCGCTCGGCGGCGCTACTGAGTCTCACCAACGTTATCATAGTCGAACGGCAGCGGCATGTCCTTGATTTCCCGCAACCGGAAATTGGCGGCCGCCTGTATTTTCAATGCCGCACCGGCGGGCGGTATCGCCCCCCTGCCCGACCTTTCCATGCCGGTTTCTGGCACCCGCGGCCAGTCGGCGCCCCCCCGCCGGAGGGCCGCGCCGCGCTACCCGCTTGCCGAGGCCGCCCCGCCTGTGGCTTATATCCCCTAGCCAGGAGAGCGATCCGCATGACACCCGCCGTCGAAGCGAAACTGCGCCAGAGCTTTGCCGCCCAGGCGATGATGAAAACCCTGGGCGCGAGCCTGGTCAGGGTCGCGCCGGGCGAGGTGGAAATCGCCGCCCCGATCCTGCCCGGCAGCCGCCAGCAGCACGGCTATGCCCATGCAGGGCTGACCTTCGCCATCGGCGACAGCGCCGCGGGCTATGCCGCGCTCAGCACCATGCCCGAGGACCGCGAGGTGCTGACCGCCGAGATGAAGATCAGCCTGCTCGCCCCCGGCGCCGGCGACGGGCTGATCGCGCGCGGCCGGGTGATCCGGCCGGGGCGGCGGCTGGTGGTGGTACAGGCGGACGTCTTTGCCGTCAGGGACGGCGCCGAGACCCACATCGCCCTGTTGATCGGCACGATGGTGCCGGTCGCGCCAAGGGGCTAGGCTGTATCGCGCCGGATCAGACCTTCTTCACGCCCGGCCCCCGAGCCGGGGCCTCTTTGCCGGCTTGAAGGGGCCCCGGCGCGGGGGCCGGGGCGGGTATTTTCCGACCAGACGCGACATGCCGTCAGTGACGCGGCTCGGCCGCTCAGGCGGTCAGCCCCTCCGGTTCCGCCAGAGCGTTCGCGCGGCAGCAGGCGGTCACCGTGTTGGCCAGGAGGCAGGCGATGGTCATCGGCCCGACGCCGCCCGGCACCGGCGTGATCGCGCCCGCACGCGCGGCGGCGCTCACGAAATGCACGTCGCCCACAAGGCGGGTCTTGCCCTCGCCCTTTTCGGGCGCGTCGACGCGGTTGATGCCGACGTCGATCACCGTCGCGCCCTCGCCGATCCAGTCGCCCGGCACCATCTCGGGCCGCCCGACCGCGGCGACCACGATGTCGGCGCGGCGCACCACGTCGGCCAGGTCGCGGGTGCGGCTGTGGGCGATCGTCACCGTGCAGCTGTCGCGCAGCAGAAGCTGCGCCATCGGCTTGCCGACGATGTTCGAGCGCCCGATCACCACCGCGTTCATGCCCGACAGCTGGCCGTGATGGTCGCGCAGCATCATCAGGCAGCCCAGCGGCGTGCACGGCACCATGCTTTTCTGTCCGGTGGCCAGCAGGCCGACATTGGAAATGTGAAAGCCGTCGACGTCCTTTTCGGGATTGATCGCGTTTATGACCAGGTCTTCGTCAATATGGCCGGGCAGCGGCAGCTGCACCAGGATGCCGTGCACGTCCGGGTCGGTGTTGAGTTTCCCGATCAGCGCCAGCAGATCGGCCTCGGAGGTGCCGGC